>DASPRL010000424.1 GCA_035624475.1 Terriglobales bacterium | reverse complement strand
GGCGCCCAGGCGTCCCTTGTTGGGAGTGCCGTCGAGCTCGACCATCTTCTGATCGAGGGCGCGCTGGTCGGAGGCGTCGAGGTTGGCGAGCGCGTCGGCGATCTCGCCGTTGACGTTCTCGACCGCCTTGAGTACGCCCTTGCCCAGGAAGCGCTGCTCGTCGCCGTCGCGCAGTTCGACCGCTTCGTGCTCGCCGGTGGAGGCGCCGGAGGGAACGGCGGCGCGGCCGCGAGCGCCGGTCGCCAGCAGGACTTCCGCTTCCACCGTGGGGTTGCCACGGGAATCGAGGATCTCACGCGCGTGAATGTCAGAAATATTCATGAGGGCACCTCGCTGGGAAAGCCGGGATTGTAAGGACATTTGCTCATTTCCTCATTTCTTGATTTATTGATTTCCCGAGGGTGCTCGTTACCCTGAGTAAATCAATAAATGAACAAATCAATAAATCAACAAGTTCCCAGGGTTGCTATTGCGTCTTAGTAGAGGTTAGTCTCGCCTGCCGATGGAATCCAGCCTTTACCGGGATTTCTACCGCCGCGCGCGCCGCAACCTGCTGCTGGGCACGGCGCTCTCGGTGCTGCCCGGCGCCGCCTTCTACTTCTTCGTCTTCTCCTATAGCTGGCGGCAACTGGGGGTGCTTGCGGTGCTGGCCTTCGCCGACCTGGCCGCCTTCCTGCCGCTGGACATCGCCATCCTGCGCGCCAGCCTGCGACCGGTCGAACACGCGCTGGCGGAGGGCGCTTCGCAGGAAGCAAGACAGCGCGGCTTGGCGCGCCTGCTGGACTCCCCCCGGCTGGTGCTGCTGCGCGTCTTCGGGCCGCACGCCATCTGCTTCTCCGCCGGCATCACGCTGCTGGTGGTGCTGGCCAACCGCTGGCTCAGCCTGGGCATCGATCCCCGCACCTTCCCCTTCTACTGGGTGCTGAACCTGACGGTGGTGCCCATCGCGCACGTGATCTACGAGTTCGCGGCCATGGAGCGTGAGATCCAACCCTTGGCGCTGGAGCTGGCGCAGAACGTCCCTGTGAGCGAGACCCTGGCCCGCCCCTTCACGCTGGAAAAGCGCATGCGCATCTTCTTCCCGCTGCTGGCACTCGCGCCCATCGTGGTCGTGTCGTCGGCGGTGTACCTGCGGGTGCGGGCGGCGCTGGGGCCGGAAGCGCACCGCCTGCTCTTCGATCTGGCCGCCATCGGCGGGGCCTGCGCCGCGCTCTTCCTCTACCTGATGTACGTGCTGGGGCGGCAACTGCACGAGCAGACGGCGGCGCTGATCGCGGCGCTGGACCGGCTGGGGCGCGGCGACCTGGGCGCGCGCGCCCAGCTCTACACCACCAGCGAGTTCGGGCAGATCGCTGCGCACATCAACAGCATGGCGCTGGGGCTGAGCGAGCGGCAGCGGCTGCGCGACCTGTTCGGCGCCTACATGACCAGCGAGGTGGCTACGGCGCTGCTGGCCCGCGGCGAGCACGACACCGGGCGCACGGAGAAGCGCTACGTGGCCATCCTCTTCGTGGACGTGCGCGGCTTCACCGCCTTCAGCCGCGAGCGCCCGCCCGAGGTCATCGTGGGCGTGCTCAACCGCTTCTTCGAGGCGGTGGTGGGTGCCATTGCGGAGAGCGGCGGTACCGTGAACAAGTATCTGGGCGACGGGCTGCTGGCCATCTTCGGCGCGCCGGTGGCGCTGGAGAACCCGTGCGGGGCGGCGGTGTCGGCCGCGCTCCAGATCTCGAAGCGGGTGCGCGCGGTCAACCACCTGTTCGCGGCCACGGGCGTGCCCGCGCTCAAGATCGGCATCGGCGTCCACGCAGGGGAGGTAGTGGTGGGCTCCATCGGCTCGCCCAAGCACAAGCTGGAGTACACCGTGATCGGCGACCCCGTGAACCTTTCGTCGCGCATCGAGGGATTGAACAAGCAGTTGGGGACGGAGATCCTGATCTCCGATGAGGTGTACGAACGCGCGGGCGCGGAGTGGCAGACCTTCGCCCAGGCTTCCATGAAGATGGAGGTCAAGGGCGTAGAGCAGCCGGTGAAGGTGTGGGTGGTGGAAAAGAACTGACGATTGTCGGAGTGACGATTGGGACCGTCCTGGGCGCTTTTCATTCGTCAACCGTCAATGCCTCAATCGTCAATCACGGAGGATGAAAACGTATGACCGGACTGCGGCGGACGGCTGCGATACTCTTGCTCCTGGCGGTCATCGTTCCGGCTTGCCTGCCGGCACTACAGAAGGAGACGACCTCGATGAGCAAGCCAGAAAGCACCGGGTCTTCCGCGCTCACGGAAGCCATCCGCCCGCGCCTACTGGCCATCTGGGAGCACTACAAGAACCAGGAGGCGGAGGCCCACAACGCCCTCCTGGCCGACGACTACCAGGCCGTCTTTCCCGACGGGACCCTGCACAGCCGCAAGCCGACGCCGCAGGAGATCGCGCAGGCGCCGCTGACCGCCTTCACGCTGGAGCGAGTGACCGCCGTGCCCCTGGGCCCGGATGCCGCCCTAGTGACCTACACCGCGGAGGTCGACGGGCCCTCCGGCGGCAAGATCATCCACGTCACCTACCAGGTCGGCGAGATCTGGGTGCGGCGGGCGGGAGAGTGGAAGTGCCGCTACTACCAGGGGACTCCGGTGACCAAGTAGCCGGGCCGGGTCTCACTCGTCAAGCACTCGCTTCTGCTATCATCGTTGCCTCAACAAGGAGCTCGCATGCGCAACCGGATTGTCCTGGCACTGCTTCTGATCTCCGCCCTGACGCTCGTCTTCGCCCAACACAAGACCCAAACGCCCGCCCCTTCCGGTCCTACCAAGGTGACGGGCAAGCCCACCACCACGCCCTCCGGCCTGCAGTACTGGGACATCAAGGTGGGTACCGGGGCCACCGCGGCCGCCGGCAAGCACGTCACGGTGAACTACACCGGCTGGCTGACCGACGGCAAGCAGTTCGACAGCTCGATCGGTCGCGCCCCATTCGAGTTCGACCTTGGCGCCCAGCAGGTGATCAAGGGCTGGGACGAAGGCGTGGCCGGCATGAAGGTGGGAGGCAAGCGGCAACTGCGCATCCCGCCGGCCCTGGCCTATGGCGAGCGTGGGGCGGCGGGCGTGATCCCGCCCAACGCCACCCTGATTTTCGACGTCGAGTTGCTGGGCGTGAAGTAGGAGTCGGCGTGGCGGTCAGCTTCCCGCCACGCGGGCGGCGATCCACTGGCCGCACTCGCGCGTGCCCAGCGTCCCCCCGATGTCGGAGGTGGTCTTCTTCTGCCGCACCGCCTCCAGCACGGCGGCGTTGATCTTCTCCGCCTCGCGCTCCAGGCCCAAGTGCTCCAGCATCATGGCGGCGGTGAGGATGGCGCCCATGGGATTGGCGAGGTTCTTGCCCGCCAGCGGCGGCGCCGAGCCGTGCACCGGCTCGAACATCGAGGTGCGCCCAGGATGGATGTTGCCGCTGGCGGCCATGCCCAACCCGCCCTGCAGCCCCGCGGCCAGGTCGGTGAGGATGTCGCCGAAGAGATTGTTGGTGACGATCACGTCGAACTGGCGCGGGTCGCGCACCATCTGCATGGCCAGCGCGTCCACGAACATATGCTGCGGCTGGAGGTCGGGATACTCGAGCGCCACTTCCTTGAAGACGCGCTGCCAGAGCCCGTGGGCGTGGGTCAGGACGTTGGACTTGTCGCTCATCAGGACCCTCTTGCGGCCCAGGCGGCGGGCCAGCTCGAAGGCGTAGCGCAGCACCCGCTCCACGCCGCGGCGCGTGTTGATGTCCTCGTTGATGCCGGTTTCATCCGCCGTGCCGGCGTGCTCGGTGCGGCCCACGTCGCGGTAGAGGCCCTCGGTGTTCTCGCGGATGACCACGAAGTCCAGGTCCTGGGGGCGCACGCCCTTGAGCGGACACAGCGACTCGTCCAGCAGCTTGACCGGACGCACGTTGGCGTAGAGATCCATCTGGAAGCGCATGTTGAGCAGGATCTCTTTGGCGTGGAGGTTGGAAGGGACGCGGGGATCGCCCAGCGCGCCCACGAACACGGCATCGAAATCGCGGGCCAGCATCTCGAAGGCGCCGGGCGGGACGGTGATGCCGTCCCGGAGATAGCGGTCGGCGCCCCAATCGAAGTCGGTGAAGGCGAGGGCGGCGCCGGAGGCGCGCAGCACCTGGACGGCCTGGGCGATCACTTCCTTGCCGATGCCGTCGCCGGGAATGACGGCGATTCGCTTGGGGGCGGGCGGGGGCACGGGCGACAGGGTAACAGTTCCCAGTTCCCGGTTGCCAGTTCCCAGTTGGCTATAATGAAAAGTTTAGACATGACGGCGACGGCACTTTCGGGCCACCCCGCGGCCGCGGGGAGCGCCCGCGGCGAATACCGTGGGGCGGAGACGGCGGCGCGCTTCAGCGATCCCGCAGCCGAGTTGACCGCGCTGCGCTCGGGCTGCGGCCTGTTCGACCTGGGCTGGCGGGCCAAGCTCATCGTCGCCGGCGGCGACCGGGTGCGCTGGATGAACGGCATGGTCACCAACAACATCCGCGACCTGGCCCCCGGCCACGGCAGCTACAACTTCCTGCTCAACGCCCAGGGGCACATCCAGGGCGACCTGTACATCTACCACCGCGGCGACTACCTGCTGCCGGACACCGACGCCGCCCAGGCGCCGCGGCTGCGCGAGATCTTCGAGAAGTACATCAT
>DASPRL010000423.1 GCA_035624475.1 Terriglobales bacterium | reverse complement strand
CCAAGCCGTGACCAAGCCCTTCATCTATCTTTCGGCGGGCGTGTCCAACGCCGAGTTCAGCGAGACCCTGGAGCTGGCCGGCGACACGGGCGTGAAGTTCAACGGCGTGCTCTGCGGCCGCGCCACCTGGAAGGACGGCATCCCCGTCTACGGCAAGCAGGGCGCCGCCGCCTTCCGCCAGTGGCTCGAGACCGAGGGCGTCAAGAACATCGAGAACGTGAACCAGAAGCTGAAGAAGGCGACCTCCTGGTTCCCCATCTACGAGGCCGAGCCCGCCATGGCGACACGCTGACGACATCACGCCTCAGCCTGCTCAGGCGCCTGCAGTACCTGGAGGGTTCGGGCTGCGCGGCTTCTGGCGCTTGGGCCTGAGCGAGAGCTGGCGTACCGCTGCAATCACTATCCTGGGCATGCTGGCCTGCCTGGTCATCCTGCTGCCGGGCGTGTGGTGCCTGCGCCACGTCCTCAGCGGCGAGCCTGACGGGCCGCACTTCTAGAGTTCGATCAGCGCCCGGCGGCGGCCAGGGTGGCTCGGGCTTCGGGCTCGGAGATCAGCGGCCCAACCTGGCAGAGCTGCCATCCCGCCAGCTTTTCGTAGCTCTTCACGCTCTCTCCGAACGCCTCTTCACGCTTGCCCGGCAGGCTCTCCCCCAGCGTCCGCACCAGCGAGCGGAGTATCTCCACGGCCTCGTCGTGGTAGGCGGCGGCATCCACCTCCGGAGCGCCAGGAGCGAACGCATCGGGGTGACGTTGCTGCAAGCGCCACGCTCCCAAGGCCTGGACGACGTCTTCGGTCACCGCAAAGTCGCCTTCCGACATCCGCTGCGACAACAGCTCGATGGCCAGCTTCCGGTTCGGCGAGCGTGCGATCGCATCCCACATCTCCATCTGCCAGTACGCTCTTCCATCGCGCCTGCCATGGAAGAGGTGGACGGCAGCGCGCAGCGAATCGTCGGTATCGAGGAAGAACAGGACCTCGGCGGCGTGATTGCATGTCAGCCAGCGCGTGCCGGCGCCGGGAGGCGGGGCGGGGACGTCATCGCAAGTCGCCTGGATCTGGGCCAGGGCCTCAGCCAAGGCCGCGCGCGACCATACTGAGTCCTCCACCACGTCGAACGACACCGTATTGGAGACGAGCTGCAGGGCCTGCCGGTTTTCCGTGGGATAGGCTGGAGCCACGTCGGCCGCGGTCGCGCTGCAGGCGTAGTGTCCGGGGCCCAGCCGCCCCGCCTGGCGGTTCAGGTTCATCTCGAAGTTGATCGGGACCGGGCCCAGCGTGTAGAAGCCGCGACAGTCGCCGCAGCCGCCGGAGCCGAAGCCCATACCAAAGCCGCAGCCGGGCCCGGTATCCAGGAATCTCCGGAGCGAGTCCAGGCCGGTGGCTCGCAACGGGACGATCGAGTCCGCTGGCTCGCAGTGCAGCGTTTGCTCCCCCCCGTTCTTGAGGTCCCCCGGCGAGACTGCCTTGACATACTTGCCTTGCACGTCGCAGGAGTAGCGCAGGCGCACAGGAACGAGTTCGCCACGATGGTATCGGCTGAGCCCTTCGCGCAGCTCAAGTGTCAGCTTGACGTCGGGAGGAGCAGGCGGCGCAGGGGCGTCCTGGGCGGCGGCCAAGCCGCAAAGCAGGAGCCCGAGGATGGGAAGCGTGCGCATGCTCCTACTTAGACACCGAGGATGCCGTTGCTGGACCGCTCGCGCAACCGGGAGGGTAGTGTAGACGATCACGCCAGATCCTCCCATCTCCCTTCGGTCGGCGGAAGGATGACACCCTCAGGTAGACGGGGTTCAGATCGCCCGATCGCCCGATGATCCTCACTCCCACTCGATCGTCCCCGGCGGCTTCGAGGTCACGTCGTACACCACCCGGTTGATGCCCTTGACCTCGTTCACGATGCGGCTGGAGATGCGCTTCAGTACCTCCCAGGGCAGTTCGGCCACGTCCGCGGTCATGGCGTCCTCGCTGTGCACGGCGCGGATGGCGCAGGTGTAGGCGTAGGTGCGCGCGTCGCCCATCACTCCCACCGACATCACCGGCAGCAGCACCGCGAACGACTGCCACAGCCTGGTGTAGAGGCCGGCCGCCTTGATCTCCGAAACCACGATGTCGTCGGCCTCCTGCAGCAGCGCGATGCGCTCGGGCGTGACTTCGCCCAGGATGCGCACCGCCAGGCCCGGCCCGGGGAAGGGCTGGCGCTGCAGGATCTCCTCCGGCATGCCCAGGTCGCGGCCGATGCGCCGCACCTCGTCCTTGAACAGCTCCTTGAGCGGCTCGATGAGCTTGAGCTTCATCTTCTCCGGCAGGCCGCCCACGTTGTGGTGCGTCTTGATCACCTGCGAGGGTCCGCGCACCGAGCGCGACTCGATCACGTCGGGATAGAGCGTGCCCTGCACCAGCCACTCCACCTTCCCCACCTGCTGCTCGATCCGGTGCGCCTCTTCCTCGAAGACGGCGATGAACTCGTTGCCGATGATCTTGCGTTTC
>DASPRL010000422.1 GCA_035624475.1 Terriglobales bacterium | reverse complement strand
AGTGCATTCTGCGCCAGCAGCAGACCGGAGAGCAGGAACGCCTCACCCAGCAGGAGCATGGCGGGATGCAGGCTGGAGAGAAGGTTGAAGAGGAAGCCTGCCAGCAGCAGGCAGCTCACCGCGGCGTTGGGCAGGAGGGGCTCGCCCTGGGGGTGGTCGGCTTGCATGGAGCGAATGGCGCGCGGCAGGTTCACCACGATGCGGATGAACCAGAAGAAGCCGAACACGGGAATGAACAAGAACCCGACCGCCGTTCCGGGAGTGACGGTGGTGGCGTTGGGGCTGTGGACGCGGACCTCCTTGTAGGTCTTGTAGAGCCAGAAGAGCCAGTAGATGTTGCAGGTGAACAACATCCACAGGACCATCAGGCCGAGGCTGCGCTGCTTGCCCGCGGGGTGCGCGGGCGGAGGAGCGGTGGTTGCGACGGCGGCCATGGTCGCCTCCCAGTTTGCGCCGCACATTCTAACCCAGGACAGTTCTTACAGCAGGTCGCGCAGGTTGCGGCGCAGGATCTTGCCGGAAGGATTGCGGGGGATGGAGGCCACGAAGCGCACCTCGCGCGGCTGCTTGTAGCCGGTGAGGCGCTCGGCCACGAAACTGGAGAGCTCCTGGGCGAGGTGAGCGGAGCCGGGGCCGCCGTCGCGCAGCACGATGAAAGCGCAGGGGATCTCGCCGGCGGCGCGGTCGGGCAGGGGGACCACACCGCAGTCGCGCACCGCCGGATGCTCCAGCAGGACGGCTTCGACCTCGGCGGGGGCGACGGGGAAGCCCTTGTACTTGATCATCTCCTTGCGGCGGTCGACGATGAAGTAGAAGTCCTGGGCATCGCGGGAGGCGACGTCCCCCGACCAGTACCAGCCCTCGCGCAGCACCTCGGCGGTGGCTTCGGGGTTCTTCCAGTATCCCAGCATGAATTGCGGGCCGCGCATGACCAATTCGCCGGCCTGGCCGGGCGGCAGGTCGGCGCCGGCCTCGGAGACGATGCGGCACTCGGTCCGCGCCAGGGGCGGGCCGATCGAGTCGGGGCGGTAGAGTTCGGGCTCGGTGTAGCCCATGTGGGTGACGGGCGAGGCCTCGGTCATGCCATAGCCCTGGCGGATGGGGATGCCGGTGAGCTGGGTGAAGCGCTTGGGGAGGTCGGGGGCCAGGGGAGCAGCGCCGCTCTTGCCGGCACGCACGCGGTGCTCGCGCGGGAAGCGGCCCTGCTCGGCGGCCTGGCAGAAAGCGTTCATACACGGCGGGACCATGGGCAGAAAGGTCACGCCCTCCTGGGCGATCCATTCGAGCGAGCGGTCGAGGTCGAAGCGTGGCATCAGCACCAGGGTGCCGCCGATGAGGAGCGCGGGGCTGAGCACCACGTTCAGTCCGTAGATGTGGTAAAGCGGCAGGAAGTCGAGCACCACTTCGCCGTCCTGGTAGGTGGCGCGCTCCCCGGGGGCGAGGTACTGGTAGGCGTTGGCCACGAGGTTGGTGTGGGTGAGCATCACGCCCTTGGGCAGGCCGGTGGTGCCGCTGGAGTAGGGCAGCGCGGCCAGCGCGCGCTCGGCTGGTTCTGCAGGTGCGGGGAGAGCGGCGGTCGAGGGCCGCAGCAGGTCGTAGAATGCCTCCCCGCCGGTGCCGCTGCGGGTGAGATAGACGCGGCGCAGGGCGGGCAGGCCGGCGAGGTTTATCTCCTGGATGAGCGGACCGTCGGTGATGAGCAGGACGGCGCCGGAGTTCTCCAACTGGTAGCGCACCTCGCGCTCGCGGTAGCTGGGGTTGAGCAGCGTGGGAGTGCCGCCGGCCAGGGTGACGGCGTGGTAGCTAAGGGCGAACTCCCACGAGTTGGCTAGATAGATGGCGACGACCTCGCCGGGACGCAGGCTGGCGGCCACCAGGCCGCGGGCCAGGCGCTCCAGGCGCGTGCCGTAGCCGGCGTAGGAAAGGCGGGCAGGGGGTGAGCAGGAGGTGTCCACCACGGCGGTGCGCTCGCCGAAGCGGTGGCAGGCCTCCAGGATCGCGTTGTGCAAGAACACGCCGGCGGGGTCGGCGTGAAGCTGGGTGCGCATGTAGGGGACATTGTAACTGAGTCGTCGGTCTTGCTACTCACATCCCGAGGGAAGCGAGGGAGCGCTTGCCCAGGCTTCTTAAGAATCCTCCTCTCCAAGCTGTGTATCGGCGCGGCGAAGCCACAGGTGATACGGAATCATCAGGAACATGAGGGACACTCCAGCCCACCTAATCAGTGAGGCGCCATCGGTAGTGAGGAAGTCTTTCCCCATGGTAGAGCTACCGGCGAGAACCAGCGATGTGGCGAGTACACCGATGACGACCATGGCTATTGGCTGCGCCCCTCCACGACAGACGGGGATGATCCAGACCCAGCAGAGCAAAAACGGGATCGAAGGTTCCCCCGGACTGAACA
>DASPRL010000421.1 GCA_035624475.1 Terriglobales bacterium | reverse complement strand
AGGAGGAGTTCGGCAGCGGGCGGCTGATGGACTTCGTAGGTGCGCACGACTGCTGCGTGGCCGACCTGATGCGCGACATCGAGGAGTTCAGCGGGCGGCGCTTGCCCCACGACGATGCCACGGTGATCCTGCTGCGCAGCGCGTAGACGCGCTCCTTCGCCCTCGGCGGGCGCCTCGGGCTCGGTCGCGCGCGAATCTTCCCCCGCCCCACCTACCCAGGACTCCGCGCGCCCAGCGCGCTCCGTCCTGGGCTCTTGTCAATCGGCCCTGCGGGCCTGGCGCTCCCGGGGCTAAAGCCCGTCCGGAGGACCTTGGCGGTTCGTGGGCTCTGAAGGCCCGCGCCTCCACCGGCACAGCCGAGTCGGCTGTGCCACACAGGCCCTCTCCACTCAAGCCAACAGAGGGCTTGAGTGGGGAACCCGGCGGGGCGGATTGAAGATCCGCCCCCACACGAGATCACCAGACCTTGCAGAGCTTGCCGGCGGGCTTGGTCATGGCGGCGCCGGGCTTGCACTGGAAGGCCTGCTGGAACTCGGGCATGTTGACCACCACGCCGTTGATGCGGTACGAGGCGGGGGAGTGGGGGTCGGTGACGGCGCGCAGGCGCAGGTCCTCGGGACGCTCGTTGGAGCAGGCCCACTGGGCGAAGCCCACGAAGAAGCGCTGCTCGGGGGTGAGTCCGTCCTTGGGCTTGAGCTTCACGTCCTTGTCGGCCTGCTGCCAGGCGATGTAGGCGAGGATCTCGCCGCCCAGGTCGGCCACGTCCTCGCCCAGGGTGAGGGCGCTGTTGATGTGGACGTCGTCCACCACCACGTAGGTGGCGTACTGGTCCTGGACGCACTGGGCGCGCTGCTTGAACTTCTGGGCGTCGTCCTTGGTCCACCAGTCCTTGAGGTTGCCGGCGGCGTCGAACTGGCGGCCCTCGTCGTCGAAGCCGTGGGTGAGTTCGTGGCCGATGGTGCCGCCGGTGTTGCCGTAGTTGGGGGCGTCGTCCTCCTTGGCGTCGTAGAGTGGCGGCTGCAGCACGCCGGCGGGAAAGTTGATGTCGTTCATCTGGGGATCGAAGTAGGCGTTGACGGTGGGCGGCGTCATGCCCCACTCGCCGTGGTCCACGGGCTTGCCGATCTTGTTGATGTCGCGGTGAGACTCAAAGGCGATGGCGTTGCGCACGTTGCCCGCGAAGTCGCCGGGGGTGATGGCCACCGAGCTGTAGTCGCGCCACTTGTCGGGATAGCCGATCTTGTTGCGGATGGCGTGCAGCTTCTTGAGGGCCTGCTGCTTGGTCTCGGGACTCATCCAGTCGAGCTGGTTGATGCGCTGCTCCATGGCGCCCTCGATGAGCTGCACCATCTTGAGGGTGTCGGCCTTGAGCTGGGGGGAGAAGACCTTCTTCACGTAGGCCTGGCCCAGGGCCTCGCCCAGATCGTCGTCCACCCACTGCACGCAGCGCTTCCAGCGCGGCTGGATCTCCTTGGCGCCGCGCAGGTACTTGCGGTAGAAGTCGAAGTTCTCCTCCACGAAGGGCTGGGAGAGGTAGGGGGAGTAGGCGTTGGCGAGGTGGAAGCGGAGGTAGGTCTTCCAGTCGTCCAGGCTCTCGCCGGCCACCTGAGCGTTGACCTCCTTGAAGAAGTCGGGCTCGGCCACGTTGAGGATCTCGAAGGAGGGCGCCTGGACGGCCTGGAAGTACGCCTGCCAGTCGAAGTTGGGAGCCAGGGCGGCCAGGTCGGCGACCTTCATCTTGTGCTTGAGCTTGTAGGGATCGCGGCGCTCGACGCGAGTGAGGGAGGCCGCGGCCATCTCGGTCTCCATGCGCATGACGGTGGCGCTGTCGGCTTGCGCGGCAGCAGGAGAGTCGCCGAGCAATTCGAAGACCTTCTGCACGTGCTGGAGGTAGCGGGCGCGGGTCTCCTGCGACTTGGCGTCGTCCTTGAGGTAGTAATCGCGGTCGGGGAGGCCGAGGCCGCCCTGGTAGAGGCCGGCGATCTGCTGCTCGGAGTCGTCGGGGTCCTGCATGGAGCCGCCGCCGAAGATGTAGCCGCCGGGGCCGCCCATCTGCAGGCGCGCCACCAGCGGCGCCAGCCCCTTCTTGTCCCGGAGAGCGGCGATGGCGTCCAGCTCGGGCTGGATGGCGGCCACCCCGCGCTGGTTCACCGCGGCCTCGTCCAGGCAGGCGGCGTAGAAGTCGCCGATCTTCTGGGTGACGGCGTCGCGCTGCTTGGCGGCGGCCGCCTGCTCCAGGATGGCGCGCAGGAAGTTCAGGTTGTCCTGGTAGAGCTTGCCGTAGACGCTCCAGGAGACCTGGTCGGGCGGAATGGGATTGTTTTTCTTCCAGCCTCCGCAGGAGTAGGTATAGAAGTCGGTACAGGGATCGACGGAGCGGTCCATGGCGGTGACGTCGAGGCTGGGGGTGTAGGGCAGAGAGGGCTCGGCCGCGGTGGGAGCGGCGCCTCTCTTCTGGGCCGATGCCGGCAGCGCGGCGAGCACGGCCAGGGAGAGCAGACACACGACAAGCTTGGCTTTCATAGCGCCTCATTAGACTGAAATCAGCCGCAAAAGGTTATCAGAAGAAGGGCGCACTCGCACCCCGGATGGGACGAAAGCCGGGCCGGCCCGCTATTTCAGGTTGGCCGGCCAGGGGAGGGTACCCTTGGGACCGCGCAGCTCGATGCTGAGACCGTAGAAGGCGGAGCTGGAGCTGAAGTACCCCGTCCCCTTGTGGTAGCACCCCTGGACATGGACGCGCAGCAGGCTGGGGCTGTCCCAGGAGGTGCCCCAATGCCCCGAGGCCTGGTCGCAGCCGGCGCCGTTCCAGTTGTCGTAGGAGGGGGTGGCATACATCACCGCCCAGCCCGGCTGCAGCTTGCTGAAGTCCCACAGGTCATCCTGGACGGTGAAGGGCCCGCCCACGCCATTGATGGAGCGGTTCACGGTCGCGGTCGCCGGCCCCTGTTGTGGAGACCCCTCCACGGGAAGCAGGCCGTCGGTCTGGCTGGAGGCGGCGGTGTGAAAGACGGGCGTGACGAAGGTACTCCCTGCCGAACCCAGCTTCACCTGGCTGCGAGGCAGCCAGTAAATGGTCCTGCTGATGCGCTCGGCCTGGAACTTGCAGTTGTTCCACTCAGCCTTCAGGCCCTTGGCGGTCACCACCTGCAGAGTGAGGCCGCTCTCGTCGGGAAAGCCGCCGAAGTTGGGGTCCAGAAAGACATCCAGCGAGTTGGGGCCCCAGACCGCGCCCTGCATGAGGTAGAGCTCGACGTTGGTACCGAAGCCAGGCTGGCCGTTGGCCGGCGGGAAGATCAGGTAGACGTGCCCGGGCTGGTCGCCGAAGTTGCATCCCTGGACGTGGTAGTAGTTGAGTCCCTGCTGCTGGGTGAAGGTGCGGGGCGGCAGCAGGCTGACGCCCGTCACGTTGCTGATGGCGGGAGCGGTGAACTGGATGGTGCACACGGGGAGGGGAGGCGGGGCCTTGGCGTACTTGCTGGCGCCGCTCTCGTCCATGGTGTGCATGGGAGTGGAGCCCACCTGGGAGCCGGGAGAGACCGTCTTCACCGCGGCCGGAGGCGGGGTCGCGACTCCCTGCTCCGGCGTCGTCCAGGGGTTCGGCACCGAGGGCGCGGCGTGCAGGTTGGCCACGGAGGCGGGCTCCGTCCCACCGGGGGCGGGAGCGGGCTGCGTTTCCGTCGCCTGAGGAGTGGGCGCGGCGGTGCCTCCACCCCCGCCGCCGCAGTTGGTGATGTCGGGCTTGATGTCGAAGGGGATGGCCGCGCCCGGCGC
>DASPRL010000420.1 GCA_035624475.1 Terriglobales bacterium | reverse complement strand
CTCGGTGGGCGCGGCCGCGTCGTCAGCCAGCGAGACCGAGACCCCGCGGGCGCGCGCCGCCTGCACGGGAGAAACCGCGGCCCGCGCCACCACCTCGGCGATGTCGTCGCGCCGCACCTTCATCTTCATGGCCCCCACCTCGACCTCGAAGCTGTGCTCGTCCACCTTGCGCTGGATGACGCCGTTGCGCCCCAGCGACTTCAGGCGCACGGTGTCGCCCTCGGAGACGCGCGCGATCTCGCCGGGGCGGGCGTGCTGGTCGCCACGGTCGGCGCCGGTGGCGTGTGCCACCACGGTCTGGTCGAACTGCTCCTTGAACTCGCGGCGCAGCTTGGCGATGCGGCGCTCGGCGTCCTTCGAGAGCTTCTGCTGGGCAGCGCGCTCCTGGACGGCGTTCACCGCTTCGCGGGCGTGGTATTCGAAGTCGCGCAGCACCGCTTCCAGCTTCTTCTCCATCTCGCGCACGCGGGCGCGCTGCTCCTTCATGCCCTCGGCGGCCAGGCGCGCCTGCTCGCGCGCCACTTCCTTCTCGCGCTGCTGGAGCGCGGCGCGCTCCTGCTCGGCCTGGCGCAATTCGGCGTGCAGCTTGTCGAGGAACGCTGCGACGTCGCGCGCCTGCGTGCCCAGTTGCGCGCGCGCCGCGGCCACGATCTCCGCATTCAGTCCCAGGCGCTGCGCGATGTTGATGCCGGCGGAGGCCCCGGGCACGCCCAGGCGCAGCTCGTAGGTCGGCTGCAGGGTCTGCTCGTTGAAGCCCACGGCGGCGTTGAGCACGCCGGGATTGTTGGCGGCATAGACCTTGAGCGACGACTGGTGGGTGGCGATCAGGGTGAGCGCGCCGGAGCGGCGGAAGAAGTCGGCGATGGCCACGGCCAGCGCCGCGCCTTCCTCGGGATCGGTGGCCGAGCCCAATTCGTCGAGCAGGACCAACGAGCGCGGGGTGGCGGTGCGCGCGATGAAGTCGATGTTGGTGACGTGGGCAGAGAAGGTGGAGAGGTTCTGCTCGATGGACTGGTAGTCGCCGATGTCGGCGAGCACGGCGTCGAAGATGGGCAGCGTGGCGCGCTCCGCGGGCACGGGCAGGCCCGCCTGCGCCATCAGCGCCAGCAGCCCCACGGTCTTCAGCGCCACCGTCTTGCCGCCGGTGTTGGGGCCGCTGATGATGAGCTGGCGTTGCGCGGCCTCCATCTCCAGCGAGGTGGGAACCACCGCGCCGCCGCGCGCCTTGAGCGTGCGTTGCAGCACGGGATGGCGGGCGCGGTGGAGGAAGAGGCCGCCGGAGTCGAACTCTGGCGCGGTGCAGTCGTAGTCTTCGGCAAAGCGCGCCTTGGCGAACTGCAGTTCCAGCTCGGCCAGGACGTCGGTGGCGGCGCGCAGGGCGGCGGCGCGCTCGCCCAGGCGGCGCGTCATGTCGAGCAGGATGCGGTGGACCTCGGCCAGCTCTTCGTCGAGCAGGCGCACCAGTTCGTTGTTCTGCTCGATGGTCTCCATGGGCTCGATGAAGACGGTCTGGCCGCTGGAGGAGGCGCCGTGCACCACCCCGCCCACCTTGCGCTTCTGCTCCACCTTCACCGGGATGACGAAGCGCTCGCCGCGGATGGTGATGAGTTCGTCCTGCACCGCCCCGCCCTCGGCCAGGCGGCGCAGGTAGGCGCGCAGTGACTCCTGGATGAGGCGCTTCTGGCGCTCGATCTCGCGGCGCATGCGCGCCAGCTCGGGCGAGGCGCGGTCGTCCAAGGTGCCGTCGGGCAGGATCTTGCCGCGGAAGAACTTGAGCAGTTCGCCGAAGTCTTCCACCCCGGCTGAGAGCGCGGCCACCGCCGGCCAGCCCTGGTGCATGGCGGCGGGAGGCTCGAGGGCGATCACGCGCCACTCGGCGGCGCGGTCGGCCACCAGCAGGATGTCGCGGATCTCCACCGTCTCGAGCGCGGCGCCCTCGATGCGGGTCTTATCGAGCAGCGTGGCGGGGTCCTGCAGCGCGGAGAAATCGAAGTGGCCGCCGGCGCGCAGGAAGGCGCGCACCTCGGCGGCGAGCTGCTGCTGCTGCTCGATCCAGGCGCGGTCGGTCGAAGGCGCGAGCGCCGCGATCCTGCCCTGCCCCAGGGGCGAGGCGGCGTAGGCGCGCAGCATCTCGCGCAGCGACTCGAATTCCAACGCCGGGGCGCTGGTGTGGGTGAGGGTGGCGGGCATGCGCGTTCATGGTACACCGCCGAGGGCCGCAGAATCCGCGGCTCCCCCGTCTCCCGGCGCGGGTGTAGAATCGTGCTGCTATGGCCTTCCCGACTACGCGTTTACGCCGCCTGCGCCGCACCGACAGCCTGCGCTCCCTGGTCCGCGAGACCCGCCTCACCCCCGACGGCCTGATCTATCCCCTGTTCGTCTGCCCGGGGGAGGGAGTGCGCAAAGAGATCCGCTCCATGCCCGGCAACTACAACCTGAGCGTGGACGAAGCGGTGAAGGAAGCGCGCGAGGTGAAGTCGCTGGGGCTGCCCGGCATCATCCTTTTCGGCCTGCCGGAGAAGAAGGACGAGGTCGCGACCGGGGCGTGGGCCGACGACGGCATCGTGCAGCAGGCCACGCGCGCCATCCGGCGCGAGGTGCCGGGGCTGCTGATCCTGGCTGACGTCTGCCTGTGCGAGTACATGAGCCACGGGCACTGCGGGATCGTGAAGGCTCCGGAGCGGCCGCAGCCACGCTCGCTGGGAGCGCGCGCCGCCACCAAGGTGGTGGCGGTGAAGAACAAGGCCGAGGCCAAGGAGAAGATGAGCAAGATGGCGGCGGCGACCGCCGCCGATTACGAGATCGTGAACGACGCCTCGCTCGAGATCCTGGCCCGGACGGCGGTCTCGCAGGTGCGCGCCGGAGCCGACATCGTCGCCCCCTCCGACATGATGGACGGGCGGGTGGCTGCCATCCGCGCGGCGCTCGACGAGAACGGCTACCAGAACACGCCCATCCTCTCCTACGCCGCCAAGTTCGCCTCCGGCTTCTACGGGCCCTTCCGCGAGGCGGCGGACTCGGCACCGCAGTTCGGCGATCGCCGCTCCTACCAGATGGACGGCGCCAACCTGCGCGAGGCCATGCGCGAGATCGCGCTCGACCTGGAAGAAGGCGCGGACATGGTGATGGTGAAGCCGGCGCTGCCGTATTTGGACGTGATCGCGGAGGCGCGGCGGCGCTTCGACGTGCCTCTGGCCGCCTACCAGGTCTCGGGCGAGTTCGCCATGATCGAGGCGGCGGCGCGCAACGGCTGGATCGATCGCGAGCGCATCATCCTGGAGTCGCTGCAGTCCATCCGCCGCGCCGGCGCCAGCATCATCCTCACGTACTTCGCCAAGGACGCGGCGAAGCTGCTGGGCTGATTCCCTTTCGATGGCGTCATCCTGAGGCGCTTCAGCGCCGAAGGATCCGGCGGGCAGCACCCCGGACACTCCACGCGAGATCCTCCGCGGCTCAAGCCGCTCAGGATGACGCCTCTCAGGGACCGCCGCATGGGCTGAGGCTTCGCATCCCGCCTTCTATACACTAGAATCAATCGTTTCCCGTCCTCGATCATCTACTGACAAGGGAGCACGACTGTGCCTGAGATCATCTACGACGTCGCCATCGTGGGCAGCGGCCCGGCGGGCTACACCGCCGCCATCCGCGCCGGGCAGTGGGGGCTGAAGACCGCGCTCATCGAGAAGAACGACCTGCTGGGCGGCACCTGCCTGCACGTGGGCTGCATCCCCACCAAGGCCCTGCTGTTCAACGCGGAGGTCTTCGAGCACTTCAAGGCCGCCAAGGAGTACGGAGTGGAAGGCGTGAGCGCCCCCAAGCTGAACTGGACGACGGTGCAGCAGCGCAAGGACAAGGTGGTCACCAAGCACGCCAAGGGCCTGGAGTTCCTGATGCGCAAGAACAAGGTCACCACCATCCAGGGCTACGGCAAGCTGACCGGGCCGGCCAAGGACGGCGTGTTCTCGGTGGAGGTGTTCACCGCGGGGGGCGGCGGCGCGGGCGGCGAGACCACCTTCGTCAAGGCCAAGAACGTGATCCTGGCCACGGGCTCGGAGGCGAGGATGCTGCCGGGCCTCGAGCCGGATTCGCGCGTGCTCACCAACATCGAGATCCTCAGCCTGAGTGCGCTGCCCAAGTCGCTGATCGTGGTGGGCGCGGGCGCGGTGGGGGTGGAGTTCGCCTCCATCTACCGCAGCTTCGACACCGAGGTCACCCTGCTGGAGATGCTGCCGCGGCTGGTGCCGCTGGAGGACGAGGAGGTCTCCAAGGAATTGGCGCGCTGCTTCCGCAAGCGCGGCATCAATTACCAGGTCAACTGCAAGGTGGACAAGGTGGAGAAGACCAAGACGGGCGTGGCCGTCTCCATCACCGTGGAGGGCAAGCCGCAGAAGCTGGAGGCGGAAAAGATCCTGATCGCGGTGGGACGCAAGCCCAACACCGAGAACGTCGGGCTGGAGAAGGTGCCCGCCATCAAGAGCGAGCGCGGCTACATCCACGTGAACGAATGGATGCAGACAGGTGAACCCGGCGTCTACGCGGTGGGTGACATCGTGGTGGGGCTGCCGCAACTGGCGCACGCCGGGGCCATGGAGGGCATCGTG
>DASPRL010000419.1 GCA_035624475.1 Terriglobales bacterium | reverse complement strand
AGTCCACACGGTCGCCCAGCTCGCCCGCCGCGAGCCCGAGCGCCTCTATCGCCAGCTCTGCCGCAAGACCGGGAAGCGTCAGGATCCCTGCGTGCTCGACGTCTTCTCCGCCGCCGTGGCCCAGGCCCGCGACCCTGAACTCCCCATCGAGCAGTGCGTGTGGTGGTACTGGAGCCGGAAGAGGAAGAAAGCTCTTAGCTTTTAGCTCTTAGCTCTTAGCCGATTCTGACTCCGGCGCAGCTCCAGCAGATCGGTGCAGATGCCGGCCACGAAGAGGAAGCCGAAGGGCAGCACCCAGGGCACGATCTCGGGGACGAGGTAGAGGGGCTGGAGGACCATCCAGGCCAGCAGCAGCAGGCCGACCAGCAGGGGCGCGGTATTGCCGAAGTAGCGGGCGCGGCGCCAGCCCAGATAGACGCCCAAAGTGACGGCCAGCAGCAGAAGGCCGGGCAGGGTGAGGGCGGCGAGCAGGGCGGCGCCCACCGCGGCAGCGCGCACCAGCCATCCCGGATCGGAGGCGGCAAAGAAGTGGCTGCCGTAGGCTTCGGCCAGCCCGGCCAGCAGGGCGCGCGCGCTCAGGAAGTACGCCATCCACAGCAGCGCCACCCCCAGCAGGCAGGAGAGCGTCAGCATCACGAGCGCGGTGGCGCGCCGTCCCGGGACCAGGTAGAGCATGAAGGCCAGGGCCAGGGGGATGCCGATGGCGGCGGCGAAGCTGGCGCCCACGCCCACCCCCACCGCCAGTCCCAGCAGCGCCAGGCGCGGCCAGGCTTCTCCCCAGGACTTTGCCGGAGGAGCGTAGAGGGTGTGCGCCACCGCGATGCCGGTGAAGACGATGCCGAAGAAGCCCCAGGCGGCCGCGGTCTCCGGGCCCACCCGCGCGGCGTGCCGCACCACCTCGGGCGAGGTGCAGAAGAGGGCCAGGGCGATGTAGCCGCCCACGTTGCCGTAGAGCCGGCGCGCCACGTACCACACCGACGCTCCCAGCAGCAGCGCGAAGATCATGAAGGGGAAGCGCAGCAGGCAGAGGCGCAGGCCTTCCTCGGCGCCTTCCAGGGGACGGCGCAGGGGCGCGCCCAACAGGTGGGCCGTCAGTCCCGCCACCAGGTAGGGAAAGGGGGAGTGGGCGCCGTCGCCGGCGAAGCGCACGCCCTCCCACTGCAGCCGGCCTTCGCGCACGTACATGCGCTCCAATTCGCTCTCCGGGGTGCGCCAAGCCACCCACAGGCACTGCCCGAGGAGGAGCAGCAGCAGCAGCACCGCATAGACCTGGGGCTTGCCGTAGCGCTCGCGGGCGTAGCTCAGAAGGGACAAGCGGGGAAGTTGTATCACGGCAGCGCGGGGGGACGCGAATGGTTGTTAGGCGCAAAATCCACCACGGAGGCACGGAGGCACGGAGAAACGCGGTACGACCGCAGATGTCATCCTTCGCGAGGCGAAGCCGAGCGGAGGATCTGACGGGATGGCTGGCGCGACCAGCCCGGTGGCACAGGCCGCGTCGTCAGATCCTCCCGCCTCCCTTCGGTCGGCAGAAGGATGACATTTCTGTTGAAGGGAGTCCGAACTTCGCTATGCTGGCGTGCGCCATCTGCCTGGAGAACAGGAGAGCCATGAGCCTGCCGCCCGCGCCGCCGCTTGCCCCGCCCACCCTCACGCCGCCGCCGCCCGAGCCCACGCTGCTGAAACGGGTCTTCGTGGGCCGCGGGGGCCTGCGGGCGGGCTGGCGCCTGCTGATCTTCTTCGCCATCCTGTTCGCCCTGGGCGCCGTGGTGCGCCTGGTCTCGCGCCTGGTGACCCGCGGCGCCCCGCCGGCGGGCAACGCCTTCGATCCCATCCTGCTCATGGTGGGCGAGGGCATCGCCTTCGCGGTGCTGCTCGTGGCCAGCTTCCTCATGTCGCGCATCGAGAAGCGGCGGCTGGGGGAGTACGGCCTGGCGCTGCGCCGCGGCTTCCGCCTCACCTTCTGGGAGGGCGCCTTCTACGGCTTCGGCGGGATCACCCTGGTGCTCGCAGTGCTGCGCCTCACCGGCCACTTCTACTTCGGGCCGGTGGCGCTGCAGGGCGCCGCCATCGTCCGCGTCGGCGGGCTCTATCTGCTGGGCTTCCTGCTGGTGGGCTTCCTGGAGGAGTACAGCTTCCGCGGCTACGTGCTCTACACCCTGAGCGACGGGCTGAGCGGGCTGGGACCCATCGGCCCCGGCGGCGGCTTCCTGATCGCGGCCGTGGTCATGTCCACGCTCTTCGGCATGGCCCACCGCGGCAACCCGGGCGAAACCTTCGTGGGCCTGCTCTCGGTGGTGGTCTTCTCCCTGGTCTTCTGCTTCGTGCTGTGGCGCACCGGCGACCTGTGGATGGCGGTGGGCTTCCACATGGCCTGGGACTGGGGCCAGACCTTCTTCTACGGCGTCCCCGACAGCGGCATCCCCAGCCCCGGCCACCTGCTCACGCCCAGCTTCCACGGCTCCGAGTGGTGGACGGGCGGCACCACCGGCCCGGAGGCCAGCTTCCTTACTCCCCTGGTCCTGCTGCTGGTGGGGCTGTGCGTGCACCTGCGCTATCGCCAGGCGAAGTACCGGCCGGGGGCGGACAAGGCGCAAATGCAGAATTGAGAATGAAGAATGCAGAATGAGGGGCCGGCGCTGGCCCGAACATTCTGCATTCTCAATTCTTCATTCTGCATTCTCGTCAGTTCCAGGAGTAGTGGACCGTGTACGTCACCACGGCCTCACCGTCCGGCCGCACCTTCACCGGGAACTCGACGGTGTTGGCGTCGAGCTTGTTGTAGTCGTTGGACTTCAGCTTGATGGTCCAGTTGGGCCCGCGGTAGAGGTGCTCGACCACGCGCACTTCCACGGCTTCCTTCTTGTGGTTGCGGACGTGGATCTCGAAGCTCTCGTCCGCCCACATCTGGTCCACGTTGATCTTGTAGTCGGTGCGCTTGCGCTCGCCCACCAGGTCGAAGGAGTTGCCGGTGTAGACGCGCACGGTCTCGTCCTTGGGAGTGTGGTCGATGAGGTTCTCGCCGGTGAACTCCAGGCGGCCGTCGGAATCGCGGCGGTAGAAGCGCAGCCGGCCCTTGGGCAGCGGCATGCCCAGGTGGTTGGCGGCGGTGTTCTTGAACTCCTGCATCACCCAGATCTTGGGATTGGACTGGGTGCCGTAGCTGTGGTCGTTGCGGATGTTCTCGTAGCTCCAGCCGTAGTAGTTGGGGATCAGGGCGCCGTCGTAGACGTAGAGGCGCTGCGAGGCCACGCCCTGCGCGCTGACGAACTCCACCTGCTTGGTCTCGTGGTCGTGCAGGGTGACCGCGCGCTCCAGGGTATAGAGGTGGAACTCGTCGAAGGCCTTCTCCGTGACCACGGGCGCGGCGGAGGCTTCCATGGCTGCCTGCTTGGCGGCGTAGTCGCGCATGCCACCCACCGCCCCGGGCTGGATCTTGTTGACGTCGCCGGCCATCAGCTTGATGCGGGCGTGGTCGAAGGTCTTGCCGCTCTGGTTGTCGATGGTGACCCAGCCCACGATGTCCACGGTGTCGCCCTTCTCCGGGGCCACCACGTTGTAGTCGGCGTGCCAGCTCATGCCCCCGGTGATGTAGGCGACCTCAGCGTCGAAGGCGCCGGGCTTGTCGGTGCGCAGCGCCCAGGTGAGCTGCGGCTTGAGGATGCTCTCGCTCCCCAGTTGCGGGAACAGCGGCTGTCCCGGCAGCCCGAACTGCAACTGCCCGTTCACTTCCACGATGGGCTGGGCGTAGCTGCGCCCGGCGGCCCAGCCGGAGCGCAGTACTCTGCCCTTCACGATGACCTCCTTGCCGTTCTGGGTGGTGCGGAAGTCCAGCACCTTGCCCTCGTTCAGGGAGAGCAGCATCTCGGGGGAGACGGGGTCGTTGCGGTAGTTCTGCTCCAGCACCTGCAGCAGGCGGCTGCCGGAAGGATCGCGCAGCATGACCGAGTCGGGCTCCAATTGCCCGGTCACCTCGGTGAACTGGATGTCGTTGACGCCGGGGCGCAGGTCGAGCGGCAGCATCTGCCGCACCACCGCGAAGTTGCCGTTGTAGATGGTGAGTGCGGGCTGGGAATGCTCCGCCTCGTCGCGCTCCTCTTCCGCCTGGCGGGCGCGCGCCCGCAGCCCCAGCGACCCTACCAGCACGGCGGCCAGCGACGCCGCCAGCCACAGCCTCTTGTGCGATCTCATCGTCTCCTCCTGATTCCCATGCGGAGGAAGAACGGGCCGGGGCGAGGTTCTTGCGCGAAAAAAGCTCACCAGGATCGAACTGCAAAGCCGGAGACCCGCAGAAGATTTACGATTGAGGCGTAGGCGATTGTCCCCGGGCCCCGCCCGCCTTAGCCTCGCTCGCAGGAGGACCACCCTCATGCGCCGCACCGCTTCTCTCGTCCTGCTGGTCCTGCTGGCCTTCGCCCCTGAGGCCTCCGCCCGCCAGGCCCCGGCCCCGCCGGAGGATCCGGTGGGCGTGGCCATCGGCCACATCCGC
>DASPRL010000418.1 GCA_035624475.1 Terriglobales bacterium | reverse complement strand
GGAATGGGCGGCCAGTCGATGGACTCGCCCTCGAACAGGGCCACGGTCTTCTCGATGCGGCTGCCCTGGCCGTCGCAGACCGCGAAGCCGCGCGGCCGCTTGGGGGACCCCCACAGCGACACTCCCGCGTAGGCGCCGTCCTTGCGCAGGATGTAGTAGACCATGTCGATGAAGCGCACCCGGTTCATGTCGCCGTGGTAGAGCTTGACCAGGCGGCGCAGGGCGTCCATCCCGGCCTCCAGCGGCGACAGGCCGTGGCGCATGTTTTCCACGATGGTGTGCGCGCCCGCTACCTCGATGTTCTCTTCCCCGCTGCCGGTGGCACCCGCCGAGCCTACCTCCTGGTCGGTATAGCAGCCGGCACCGATGATGGGCGAGTCGCCCACGCGCCCGGGGATCTTCCAGGCCAGGCCGCTGGTGGTGGTGGAGCCCGACATCTCGCCCTTCGAGTTCACCGCCGAGGTGTGGATGGTGCCGGTGGGCGGAAAGAGTACGCGGGAGACGGCGTGCATGCGGTCCTCGGGAGCGATGCCGATGCGCGCCGCCATTTCGTTCAGTTTCTCGATACGCAGGTTCCACTCCTCGGTGGTCTTGGGCGGAGGCGGCACCGGCACCGGCGGCTTCCAGTCGGGCGCCGCCATGCCCGGACCCCACCAATCCTGGTTGGAGCGGCTCTCGCGCCACAGCAGCCAGATCTTGCGGGAGCGCTCGGTGAGCAGGTTCTCGCGCGGGAAGCCCACCTCCACAGCGAACTTCTGCGCGCCTTCGCCCACCAGCATGACGTGGTGGGTCTGCTTGAGCACCGCTTTGGCCACCAGGCAGGCGTTCTTGATCTCGCGCAGCCCGCCCACCGAACCGGCGCGGCAGGTGGGTCCGTGCATGCAGCAGGAGTCCAATTCGACCACGCCCTCCTCGTTGGGCAGGCCACCCAGGCCGACGGTGTCGTCGTTGGGATCGTCCTCCTGGGCCTGGTTGACGTGCAGGCAGGCGTCCAGGGTGTCCTCCCCGCGCAGCAGCATCTGGTAGGCCTCGTCGAGAGAATGCTTGCCGGTGACCTTGCTGATGATCACGGGATGCTGCGGAGGACCGCCCACGGGGTTCGGGCTGGCAGCCGGCGCGGGCTGTTGCGCGCTGCTTTGCTCCGCCGTCGCGACGCCCAGGGTGGCAGCGCCCACGGCGGCGGTGGTGATGAACTTTCTGCGAGTGAAATCCATGCCATCCTCCCGGTCCACCGATCCACGGGGACGCATTCGCGAAGTTGCGGCCGAGAAGCATAGCACGCGGCCGGTGGACCCACGGCGACGATTCCGCGCGCACATTGCAACCGCCCCGGATTCACGCTATAAGACAATGTCCCTCGCACGAGGACTCTCCCCGGTTGAGGAGGAGAGCACAGGGTCCTATGAGCCGTCCCAAGAGTCCCGCCAGGAAACGATCCGCGGCCCGTGCGGCGAAGGACGCTTCCGCACCAGGGCTGGCGCGCGCCGAAGCCCGCTACCGGGAGCTGTTCGACCACATCGCCGACGCCATCTTTGTGGTCGACCCCGAGACCCACCGCGTCATCGACTGCAACGAAGAGGCCTGCCGGCGCTACGAGTACACCCGGGAGGAGTTCCTGGGGATGGATCCCGTGACCGTGCATCCGCCGGAGGAGCGCGAGGCCGTGCGCCAGCGGCTTCGCCAGCAAGACACCAGTACGGCCGAGTTCACCCACATCACCAAGAGCGGCCGGCGCTTCCCGGTGGAGGTGCGCTCCCGGGTCATCGACCACGAGGGGCGGCGGGCGCGCATCAGCCTGATCCAGGACCTCAGCGCGCACAAGAGGGTGGAAGAGTCGCTGCGCGAGAGCGAGGACCGCTTCCGGGCGGTGGGCGACAACATCGCTGCCGCCATCTACATCCACGACGGCCAGCGCATGCTGTACGTGAACCCGGCGTGCGAGGAGATCTCCGGCTACACCCGCGAAGCGCTGATGAACCAGGTCGACTTCTGGGAGATGGTGCACCCCGACTTCCGGGCGCTGGTGCAGGAGCGGGCGCGGGCCCGCCTGGAGGGCCGGGCGACGCCCCACCACTACGAGTTCAAGATCCTCGCCCGGGACGGCAGCGAGCGCTGGCTGGACTTCACCGCCAGCCGCGTGCAGTTCGCGGGCCGCACCGCCATCCTCTCCATCGCGGTCGACATGACGGGGCGCCGGGCCTTGGAGGAGCAACTGCGGCAAGCGCTGAAGATGGAGGCCGTGGGGCGGCTGGCCGGGGGCGTGGCCCACGACTTCAACAACCTGCTCACCGTCATCAAGGGGCATGCCGAACTGCTGCTCGACAGCCTGGACCGGCGCGATCCCTTGCGCACGGAAGTGGAAGAGATGCAGAAGGCGGCGGAGCGGGCGGCCGCCCTCACCCGGCAATTGCTGGCCTTCAGCCGCCAGCAGGTGCTGGCGCCCCAGGTTCTGGACCTCAACACGGTGGTCTGCAACGTCGACCGGCTGCTGCGCCGGCTGCTGGGAGAGGATATCGAGCTGCACGCCCTGCTGGCCGACGGGCTGGGGCGGGTCCGGGCGGACCCCGGCCAGATCGAGCAGGTCATCCTCAACCTGGCGGTGAACGCGCGCGACGCCATGCCCCGCGGCGGCAAGCTCACGGTGGAGACCGGCAACGTGGCGCTGGATGAGACCTACGCCCGCGAGCGCGTGGAGGTCAAGCCGGGGGACTACGTGCTGCTGGCGGTCAGCGACACCGGCACCGGCATGAGCCCGGAAACCTGCTCCCACATCTTCGAGCCCTTCTTCACCACCAAAGACCCCGCCAAGGGGACGGGCCTGGGTCTGTCCACCGTGTACGGCATCGTGAAGCAGAGCGACGGCCACATCAGCGTCTACAGCGAGCCCGGCATGGGCACGACCCTCAGGATCTACCTGCCCCGGGTGGAGGAGACGCAAGCCGCGGCTTCGGCCGAGCCGGCCGCCGCCGCCACCGACACCGGCGACGAGACCATCCTGCTGGTGGAGGACGAGGACGGAGTGCGAGGACTGGTGCGGCAGGTGCTGAAGCGCAAGGGCTACTCGGTGCTGGAAGCGCGCGATGGCGGGGAGGCCCTGCTGACCTGCGAGCACTTTCACGAGCCCATCCACCTGCTGCTCACCGACGTGGTCCTGGCCCACATGAGCGGGCGCGAACTGGCGGAGCGGCTCTCCGTCCTCCGGCCGGAGATGAAGGTCCTGTACATGTCGGGCTATACCGACGACGCCATCGTGCAGCACGGGGTGCTGACCCAGGAGACCGCCTTCCTGCAGAAGCCCTTCACCACCGAGGCCCTGGCGCGCAAGGTACGAGAGGTCCTGGACGCCGGCGTGGCCGCGCGCGACTGAGCCGCGACCCGCGTGCCGGCCCCGTCCCTCCCACTTCGGCACTCTTCCCAGAGTCGAATTCCTGCCCCGGCCGGGCTTCGTTTCCCGGTCCCCCTCCGTCGCTCCCGGTCCTAGACTGAAGACGGGAGAGCGGAGCCGGGCGCTGAACACGCGCCCGGCGCGGAGGCCCGCCGCCCGGCGGAGGTTGAGATGGCAAGCGAGAATGCTGGTCCGAGTTTGCACCCGGAGCTGCAGGTGAAGATGCGCCGGCTCTCCAGCCGCGACCTGCAACTGTGGCTGCTGGCGCTGCTGGTGCTGCTGGTGACGGTGGCGGGGGTGGTGGCCATCGTGCTGCCCAACATCTCCTGGAACAGTTCCAGCCTGCGGGTGGAGTTCCGCTACCTGCCGCAGGTGCTCTTCGGGTTGATCGGGCTGGTGATCCTGTTCAACCTGTACGTGCTGCAGCAGCGGCGGGAGCTGAACCATGCCCGCGAACAACTCATCCGGCAACTGGTGGAGAAGGAGCGGAGCGAGGCGGCCACCCTGCTGGATACGCTCACCAAGGTCTTCAACCGCCGCTATCTGGAGCTCATCCTGCCCAAGGAGGTCAGCCGCGCCAAGCGCACCGGCAGCAGCCTGACCCTGCTGTTGGCCGACCTCAACGACCTGGCTGCCATCAACCTGAACCACGGCGAGGCGGCTGGAGACCGTTGCCTGGCGGAAGTGGGCCAGATCATGGACAGCACCTTCCGCGTCTCCGACACGGTGGTGCGCTACAGCGCCGGCCAGTTCCTGGTGGTGATGCCGGAGACCGGCGAGGAGCAGGCGGAGCGGGCGGCGGAGCGGCTGTTCGAGGCCCTCGCCCGCCGCAACCAGGCGCCTGCGGCCTCCTTCCCCATCGCCCTGAGCTGCGGCCTGGCCACCTTCCGGGCCGGAGCGGACATCAACGACGTGTTGCGCATCGCGGAGCACAACCTGCGCTCCCAAAAGGCCAAAGTGCGCAGCGACCGCGCCCGCAGCCGGGAGATGCAGCCGCAGTGCCTGCTCACCTGCTCCGATGCGGAGGTGTTGGGGACCCTGCGGCCCATGCTGGAGGGCCTGGGCATCGGGGTGGAGCTGTGCACGCGCGCGGAGGAATGCCTGGAGCTGCTGGGACAACGCAAGTTCGACGCCGTGGTGGTGGACGCGGGCGAGGCCGAGGAGCGCCTGGAACTGCTGGGGCGCATCCGCCGCCTGCCCGCCGGGCGCCGCACCCTGCTGTGCTGCGTCGCCGACTCCGGCCGCCAGGAAATCGCCTATCGCCTGGGCGCCAACATGGTGCTGAGCAAGCCCCTCTGTCCCGACCTGCTCAAGGGCAGCCTGCGCGTCGCCTATGGGCTGATGGTGGGCGAGCAGCAGCGCTACTTCCGCCATGCCGTGGAGATGCCGGTGCATGTCCGCTCCGGCAAGGGCATGGAGATGGAGGTGACCTCCAGCAGCATGAGCGAAGGCGGCATGGTGGTGCGCACTCCCATGCCTGTGGCCGTGGGACAGCGGGTGATCGTGCGCTTCCAGCCCCCCGGGGTCGAACCGGCCATCGAGG
The DNA here is from genome assembly GCA_035624475.1 of Terriglobales bacterium. Taxonomy (NCBI): domain Bacteria; kingdom Pseudomonadati; phylum Acidobacteriota; class Terriglobia; order Terriglobales; species Terriglobales bacterium. Next base: position 6,493 of record DASPRL010000418.1, on the reverse strand, counting down.
GCCAGGCCGACGTGGCCTGGTCGGACCAGGAAGGCCGAGTTGGGCTGCGCTTCACCCAGTTGCCCGCCCCGGCGCGCATCGCCCTGGAGCGCTGGCTGGCGGCGGCGGCGCGGGAAGGCGGCAGGCCCCCGATCGGGCTTGACGACGGAAGGGTGACGAGGATCCCGGCGGCGCCGGCGGCGCGCATGAAGATCCCGGCCTGAGGAAGGATGGGGGAGGAGTGCCGGGGGAAGACCCGGCAGGCGGGCCTGCCGGGTCTTTTTGTCTCAAACCGCCAGCCGCCGGCGCACGCCTTGGGCAGCGCGGAAGCGCAAGAGGGCGGCGATCCCTCCCGCCTTCTGCAGGGCGGGGTCGGCGACCGGCACCACTTCGATGCCGCTGCGCACCAGCTGGGCGAGCAGACGCTCGCTCAGGTCGGCGAGCGCATCGGTGTCCTGGCCACAGAGCGGGCAGTGCGGCAACGCGCGGTGGTCCAGGCGGCCGCAGGCGCGGCATTGGCTGCCGCGGGCGGCAAAATCCTCCGCCAGCAGCAGCGACTGGACCTGGCCGCGCTCCAGGGAAGCCAGCACGTCGCGCAGGCCCAGAGCCCCGCGGCCGCGGCTCTGGGCCTCGCCCAGGACCTCCTCCAGCAGTTCCCGGCTGCGCCGGGCGCGGTGCGCGTCCAGCAGTTGCTGCACCCGCTCCCGCACCTGTTCGAGGGAGGCGGTGATGGGATCGGCGGCAAAACGCCCCAGCAGACGCTGCTTCACGTAGGGGTGCAGGTGGGGCTCCAGCAGGTGCCAGGTCTCGTCCCGGCATCCCACCGCCAGCAGCTCGCAGCCGCCGCGGGTGGCCAGGTGCTTCAGGCGCTCGCTGACGTGCTTGAGGTGGTGGAGCTCGTCATCCTCCACGCGACGCTGGGCGTGGCCGGCTTCGTAGCCCTGGAAGCCGTCGCTGCGCTGGCGGCGGGTGACGGCGGCGAACAGCCCGCTGGATTCGGCCACCTGGTCGGGGGCCACCTGGAAGACGCGGGCGCGCTTGGCGTCCGCCACCACCACCGCGCAGCGCGGCAGCCCGCCCAGCAGCGCCAGCAGGGGCTTGAGATGGAAGTGGTGGCCGAGGAACAACTGCGAGCGGGCCAGCCGGGGCGGCAGATCGAATTCCCGCCACAATCCGCGGCTGCCGCAGGCGAAGACGGCCTTGGCGCGGGCGTGGTTGCCGTGCAACTGCTCTGCCAGGGCGAGGATGCGCTCCAGGTCGGCGCGGGCGCAAGCGTTCTTGCCGCGCTTCTCGGCCTCGTGCAGGACCTGGCGCGCCAGGTCCTTGGCCCGGATGAGTTCGTCGTGGTGGGACTGGTTGGTTGGAGTCAGGGGCTGGAAGTAGAAACTCACGGCACAGCCGGCGGGGGATTCAAAGGCCGCCAGCTCTCGGATCGCTTCGCGCGTGATCATCAGCATTTCTCCTGATTGAGAGGAAGCGCGGTTCAGGCGGTCCCGGAGCGCTGCAGGGGTCGGCCGCGGAGGACCTGGGAGCGCGGCAACCGGGTCTGCAGGCGGGCACGCGCCGCATGCAAGGATAGGTTCACCTCCTCGGGGGTACGGTCGGTGGCGGCGGCGATCTCCTCCACCGTGAAGCCTTCGATGGCGAACAGGATGAACGCCTCCCGGTCCTGGCGGCGGGCGTCCCGCAGAGCGGACTCGACGAGGGCGACGGTCTCGTCGGACTCGGCGATCTGCTCCGGGGTGAACACCCGGCGGTCGGGAATGACGCTCTCTTCCAGGAAGATCTCGTCGGGCTGGTGGAACTGCAGCTCGGCGTCGTCGGTGGCGCGGACGTTGGGGCGGCGCGCCGACTGCTCCAGGGGGACGGCGGCGATGCCGGCCTCGCCGTTCTCCGCCGAGAGGCGGCGGATGGCCTGGATGGCCAGCCGGTAGAGCCAGCGCTCCAGCGACAGCAGTTCGGGTTTCTCCTCCGCCTCGCTGAGCGCGTGGGCGATGGCTTCGTCGAGCACTTCCTCGCGAGTCACCAGCCCGGGGAGCAGCTGGTCGGTGGTCTCGCGGTAGAGCAGCTCGCGGTCCACGAACTGCTCCAGGCGCTCCAGGTTGGCGTCCACGTAGGAACGGATATCGCCGTCGGTAATGGTGGGTAGGTGTACCGCTGCCACCGTTCCCTGCAGGGGAACGTGGTCGGCGAGGTGTTTGCCGGCGCGGCGGCGGCGCAGGTTCCGCAACTGCTCTTTGTGCCGGTTCACCTGGGCAAGCAGCTCGGAGAAGGCCGCCTTGACCGCCGCCAGGGGCGTAGGCCCGGACTGTTCTGCGGCCAGCTCGCCCGAAGGAAGGCGCAGGTTGAGGGAGACCACCGCCTGATGGCGCAGGGCGCCGGGCTCCAAGCTGCCGTGCAGGTGCACCAGCTCGGGGCGGAAGACCTGCAGCCGCCGGCCCAGCTTCTCTACCTGATGATTGATTTCTCGATCGACTTCCGGAGTGCGCGTGCTCTTAGCACTGATGTGCACGTTCATGGGAACCTCAAAGACGGGCGCTGAATCCCGCGTTCGGCTCCGCGCAGCCACTCGAACCTGATTAAATTCTACACCTGAGGAAAAAAAGGCAAGGGGAAAAGGGACCGCTCCGGAGAGCAATTTCGAAGCCAAATATCCCTTCTCCAAAAATATTTCCAAAAAGCCCTTGCTTCCAGGATGGAGTTGTGGAAGGCCTTTCAGGCCTGGACGGTGAGCGAGGTCTCGCTCCGGGAAACGGGGCGATAGAGGGTGTCGCGCTCGCAGGGCTCGCGCCCGGCTTCGCGGATCAGCCGCTCCAATTCCTGGCGCCGCAGGCCCTGGGGCGTGGTGGCCCCGGCATCGTGATAGATCTTCTCTTCGATCACGGTGCCGTCCAGGTCGTCGGCGCCGAAGCGCAGCGCGATCTGGGCGATCTTGGGGGTCAGCATCTGCCAATACGCCTTGATGTGGGCGAAGTTGTCGAGCACCAGGCGTCCCACCGCGACTTGGCGCAGGTCGAGCATGCCGGTGGTGGTGGGCAGGTGCTCGAGCGGCGTATTGGCGGGATGGAAGGCCAGGGGGATGAAGGTCTGGAAGCCCCCGGTCTCGTCCTGCAGGGCACGCAGCTTGAGCAGGTGGTCGACGCGGTCCTCGTCGTTCTCCACGTGGCCGTAGAGCATGGTGGCGTTGGAGCGCAGGCCGAGCTGGTGGGCGGTGCGCGCCGTCTCCAGCCACTCCTCGCCCGAGATCTTGTGGTCGCAGATCACGCGCCGCACCCGCTCGCAGAAGATCTCGGCCCCGCCGCCGGGCAGCGAGTCCACCCCCGCATCCTTCAGCTTCTGCAGGGTTTCGCGGATGGAGAGCTTGGCGCGCCGCGCCAGGTACGCGATCTCCACCATGGTGAAGGCCTTGAGGTGCACCTGGGGAAAGCGCTGCTTGAGCCCGGCGATGAGATCGAGGAAGTACTGGAAGGGCAGGTCGGGATGCAGCCCGCCCACGATGTGGAATTCGGTCACCGCCTCGGAGTAGCCGCTGGCGGCGGTCTGGAAGGCCTCTTCCAGGGCCATGGTGTAGGCGCCGGGGGTGTCCTTCTTGCGCCCGAAGGCGCACAGGCGGCAGGCAGCCACGCAGACGTTGGTGGGATTGATGTGGCGGTTGACGTTGAAGTAGGTGCGGTCGCCGTGGCGCTGCTCGCGCACGCGGTTGGCCAGCCAGCCCACCGCCAGGATGTCGGGCGAGCGGTAGAGGGCGAGGGCGTCGGCGCCGTCCAAGCGGCTCCCCACCATCACCTTGGCGGCGATGGTCTGAAGCCGCGGGTCCTCCGTCTGAAAGGCGTGGGCCATGAAGCACTAGGATACCCCAGGCGCGGCCCCGGGTCAGCTTCCACGCAGTCTTCCCGCGCGCTCCCCCACTAGGGCTCGGCGAACCTCAGCGCCATGTGCCCGTCTTTGGCCCCGATAAAAGTGACCTTGCCGCCACGCTCGTAACAAACCACCCCGCCGCCTAGAGATTCGTCACCCAGGTAGGTTGCGGTCACCTCTCCCGAACCCGGATCCAACAGGCGAATCTCGGAGATCGAGCGAATCCCGCTCTGGGTGCCCCAGCGGACAAAGGCCACCGCCAGTTGACCCTCCTCGTAGAAGAGAGCGTGTGGAACCAGATCAGGCTGGGTGGGTGGAACTTGGTACGAGCGGACGACATCCCCGGAGTTCGAAATGGCGTAGATGACCGCAGGATTTGCGTGCCGCATGAGGTAAAGGTTGCCGTCTCGGCCCAAAGCAATCGCCCCATGAGTCACAGCAGCGTTTCCACCGACAGATGCGGTGGGTACGGAACCCTCGTCGTGGTTCCTGACGGCTTCCTCCAGCCGGGCATCGTCTTCCAGGACCACCTTCTTGAGGAGCTTGCCGGATGCGTCGAACAGCCCGGTATAGGGCTGCATATTAGGGAGTTCGCCGGGGGCGCGGTCCGAAGCCACGCCTGCGAGCAGCAGGCGGCCGTCCGGAAAGACACCCATTGGGCCAAGGGGGTTCATGCGGGCGTCAAGCCGGACCTTCGATTGCAGATTGCCATCCTTCCCGTATCGGTAAACGGTGGTTACGTCCGTCATGGGCTCCCATGCCACCCAGTACACTCCCCCATCGGGATCGAGGAAGTACGACCGGAAAAAGAGCTTGGAAGCGTCCGGGGGAATGGTGAAGTGCGCCAGGACCCTCCCCGCCGGGCTGGCCTTGATCAGAACGCCCCTGCTCGGGTCGAGCACACCGTCTTCGATGCCAGGGATCCCCAGGAGGACGTTGTGGTCGTTGTCGCACTGGAACGGGCCCATGGTACCCGTTTGCCTCTGCCCTTCCACAATCACCGGCCGGGATTCGTGCAGCGGAGTGGCCGCGGGTTCTTCGCCCGCCTGAGCCAAAACCCGTGGCGTGGCTAGGCACATCACAAGGAGCGCAAGAGCCGCAACCCTCATAGGCGCTCCCGCACCGCCAGGACCGCCTCCACCCTTGGAAAAGCGGTTGGCGTAACCGGATGCGAGCCTCCATTGCAAGCAGGGAAGAAAAGTTGGGCGGCCATGTACTCGTCCTTCACTCGAGGGAGACGCAGGCCTTCGCCTCCCCCGCCCGCGCAGAACGCCGGTTCAACGTCCGGGTCGTCAAAGCCCTCGCAGTCCTGCCATTTTTCGCCGGAATCGCACCGCCCAAAACCAGTGAGACAAGCAACGGCATTGGGAGACTTAATGCATCTGCCGGTTGGAAAGGACTTGCCATCTGCACACTGAATCTCGCCCGTACTGACGCACTGCATGCAATGGCCCCCGTTTTGGGCTTGCGCGGCAATGCAACCCAGTACCAGCACCAGAACTGCCAGAGCTATCTTTTTCATGAGACCCCCTTCTAGGGGGGGGATGCTAGTCTCAGTCTGGGTGACGGTCGATTCCTCGCAGGAGGGATTGTTATGTTCTTGGGACACACCGACAGTCCGGGCGGGACTGATCGCGCGTGGGGGCGTGGCTAGCAAGTCATACCCGCGCTTAAGACAAGCGGAGACACCACCCCCACGCCCGCCCACGGTCCGGGACAGGCGGACGATCTTCCCTGCTCAGGCTGGGGCCGATCGGCTACAGGCGGGTGACGTTGGCGGCCTGCAGCCCCTTGGGACCTTCGGTGACCTCAAACTCGACGGAGTCGCCCTCGTTGAGGGAGCGGTAGCCGTCGGACTGGATGGCGGAGTAGTGGACGAAAACGTCGCCTCCCTTCTCCCGTTGGATGAACCCGTACCCCTTGGTGGCGTTGAACCACTTCACAGTGCCTTTTTCTCTCATTCGAGCGACGAGCTCCTTCTGCTGCGAGCGGGCAGGCGCTCCGGCCCTGAAAAACAAAACTCCCGGCGGCGGGAAGGCCGCAGGGAGCAGTGGATCAGATGTCGGAACTTGCCTTCACAAATGCCCTGACTCGAGGCGATTGTGGCACAAACCGGGCCTGGAATGCATCACCTTTTAGAGTGGGATGCCCGCCGCACGCCCTAGGAGCGCAACAGCGTCAGGTCCAGGGCCACGAAGCAGAAGAAGACCAGGGAGATGACGCCGTTCATGGTGAAGAAGGCGGCGTCCAGGCGGCGCAGGTCGTGGGGCCGGAGCAGGGAGTGCTCGTAGACGAGCAGCAGCGCCACCACCAGGATACCCAGTACCATGAGCTTGCCCATCCCGAAGGCCAGGACCATCCCGTAGAGCAGGAGGAGCATGAGAACGTGCAGCCCGCGGGCGATCCGCAAGGACCACGGGATGCCGAACCAGCGCGGAATGGAGTGCAGGCCGGCCTGGCGGTCGAAATCGTAGTCCTGGCAGGCGTAGAGCACGTCGAAGCCCGCCACCCAGCAGGTGACGGCGGCGGTGAGCAACAGGATGCGGGGGTCGAACGCACCCCGCACCGCGATCCAAGCGGCCGCCGGCGCCGCTCCCAGGGCGAATCCCAGGAAGAAGTGCGACCAGCGGGTGAAGCGCTTGGTGAGGGAATAGAA
>DASPRL010000417.1 GCA_035624475.1 Terriglobales bacterium | reverse complement strand
TACCTTCTGCACGCGGCGGGGCTTCTTGGCGGTTTCCTTGCGCTCGCCTTCGGGCTGGCCGCGGGTGACGGCGAAGGTCATCTTGCGCTCCCGCAGGTCGGCGTCGACCTTGACGTGGTCGCCGTGCAGCACCTCGCCGTCCAGGATCTTGAGCGCCAGCGGGTCCTGGATGAGGTGCTGGATGGCGCGGCGCAGCGGGCGCGCGCCGTAGTTCGCGTCGTAGCCCTCGGCGAAGAGCAGCTCGCGGGCGGCCTCGGTCAATTCCAGGGTGATGTGGCGATCGGCCAGCAGCGCGCGCAGGTGCTCGAGCTGCAGCTCCACGATCTGCTTCAACTGCTCCTTGTTGAGCGGGTTGAAGACGATGATGTCGTCCACCCGGTTGAGGAACTCGGGCTTGAAGTGCTGCTGCAGCGCCGCCAGCACCTGCCGGCGCGCCTCCTCGAAGTCCTTGTCCGAGCGCAGGCTGTCGGCCTGCAGGTAGCTGGAGCCGAGGTTGGAGGTCATGATGATGACCGTGTTCTTGAAGTCCACCTTGCGGCCCTTGCCGTCGGTCAGCCGGCCGTCGTCCATGATCTGCAGCAGGATGTTGAAGACCTCGGGGTGGGCCTTCTCGATCTCGTCGAAGAGGACGACCGAATAGGGGCGGCGGCGCACCGCTTCGGTCAGCTGCCCGCCCTCCTCGTAGCCCACGTAACCCGGAGGCGCGCCGATGAGCCGCGCCACCGCGTGCTTCTCCATGTACTCCGACATGTCGAGCCGCACCATGGCGTGCTCATCGTCGAAGAGGAACTCGGCCAGGGCACGCGCCAGCTCGGTCTTGCCCACGCCTGTGGGCCCCAGGAAGATGAAGGAGCCGATGGGACGGCGGGGATCGGAGAGCCCGGCGCGGGAGCGGCGCACGGCGTTGGCCACGCGCTCCACCGCCTGGTCCTGGCCGATGACGCGGCGGTGCAGCCGCGCTTCCATCTCCACCAGCTTGCGCACCTCGCCCTCCAGCATCTTGGAGACCGGGATGCCCGTCCACTTGGAGACGATGCGGGCCACGTCCTCCTCGTCCACCTCCTCCTTGAGCATGCGGGCGGCGCGGCGGTCGCCGTCGAGGGTGGCGCTGAGCCCGGCCAGCTCCTGCTCGGCCTTGCGCAGCAGGCCGTAGCGGATCTCGGCCACGCGCTCCAGGTTGCCCTTGCGCTCCTCGCGCTGCTCCTCGGCCTTGAGCTGCTCGATCTTCTCCTTCAATTCGCGGATGCGGGCGATAGCTTCCTTCTCCTGCTTCCAGCGGGCCTTGAGGGCGTTGGACTGCTCGCGCACCTCGGCCAATTCGCGCTCCAGCTCGCCCAGGCGCTCGCGGGAGTTGGGGTCGTCCTCCTTCTTCAGCGCCTGGCGCTCGATCTCGAGCTGGGTGGCGCGGCGCTCCAACTGGTCGATCTCGGTGGGCAGGGAATCGATCTGGATGCGCAGCGAGGCGGCGGCCTCGTCGATGAGGTCGATGGCCTTGTCGGGCAGGAAGCGGTCGGAGATGTAGCGGTGGGAGAGGGTGGCGGCGGCCACGATGGCGGAGTCCTTGATGCGCACCCCGTGGTGCACCTCGTAGCGCTCCTTCAGCCCGCGCAGGATGGCGATGGTGTCCTCCACGTTGGGCTCGCCCACGAAGACGATCTGGAAGCGGCGCTCCAGGGCCGCGTCCTTCTCGATGTACTTGCGGTACTCGTTGAGGGTGGTGGCGCCGATGGCGCGCAATTCGCCGCGGGCCAGCGCCGGCTTGAGCATGTTGGAGGCGTCGATGGCGCCCTCGGCGGCGCCCGCCCCCACCAGCGTGTGCAATTCGTCGATGAAGAGGATGATCTGCCCCTGCGAGTCCTCGATCTCCTTGAGCACGGCCTTGAGGCGGTCTTCGAACTCGCCGCGATACTTGGAGCCGGCCACCATGGCGCCCAGATCGAGCGAGATCAGGCGCTTGCTCTTCAGGATCTCGGGAACGTCGCCGGAGACGATGCGCTGCGCCAGTCCCTCCACGATGGCGGTCTTGCCCACCCCGGGCTCGCCGATGAGCACGGGATTGTTCTTGGTGCGGCGCGAGAGCACCTGCACCACGCGGCGGATCTCGTCGTCGCGGCCGATCACGGGATCCAGCTTGCCGCGGCGGGCCAGGTCGGTGAGGTCGCGGGCGTAGCGCTCCAGCGCCTGGTACTTGGCCTCGGGATTGGGATCGGTGACGCGCTGCGAGCCGCGGATGGCGGTCAGCGCCTTGAGCACGCTCTCATAGCTGGCACCGTGGCGCGTCAGGATGGCCTGGGCCGCGTCGCCCTTGGCCTGCACCAGCGCCAGCAGCACGTGCTCGGTGGAGACGTACTCGTCCTTGAGTTTGTCGGCCTCCTTGAAGGCCGACTCCAGGATGCGGGTGACGGTGGGCGAGAGGTGCGCCTGCAGCACGCCGGAGCCGCCCGAGACCTTGGGCAGGTGCTCCATCTCCTGGCGCAGCTCGGCGGCGACGGCGTCGGCGCTGACGCCGATCTTGGCCAGCACCGGGGCGACGATGCCCTCGCGGTCCTCCACCAGCGCGGCCAGCAGGTGCAACGGCAACAATTCCGGGTTGCCGTGGTCGGAGGCCAGGTTGTTGGCCGCCTGCATGGCCTCCTGGGCCTTCACCGTCATCTTGTCCCAACGGATGCTCATAAGGAAAGTCTCACGTTTCCGGTTTCAAGTTTCAAGCAAAAGAAAGCGGGAGGGGCCGTGCAAGCCGCCTCCCGCCGAGATTGCGGACTGGGGCAGGTCTTACGCGGCCTTGCCCACGGTCACCTTGATCTGCTTGGGCTTGGCCTCGGCGCGCTTGGCCAACCGGATCTTCAGGATACCGTTCTCGTAGTTGGCCTCGACGTTGCCGCTGTCCACGGCGTCAGGCAGGGTGAAGGAGCGCGCGAAGGCGCCGTAGCGCCGCTCGATGCGATGGAAGTTCTCTTCCTTCTCCTCCTTCTCGAACTTGCGCTCACCCTTGACCGTGAGGGTGTTGTTCTCCAACTGTACGTCGATGTCCTTCTCCTCGATGCCGGGAACTTCCAGCTTGAGGGTGATGGAGTGCTCGTCCTCGTAGATGTCCACCGGGGGCACGAAGGTCCCGGAGGTCATCAGCTCCTCCCGGGAGGGCCCGAGAGTGTCCTGGAAGAGCCGGTTCATGCGCTCCTGGAAGGAAACCAGGTCGCGGAAAGGGTACCAACGAGTCAACATGGTCATGGTCTCTTGACCTCCTGCTTAGGAAGAAATTCTCTGCTCGCATCCGATTGGATGCCGTAGTTAGCGTAAAAGAATCATAAAAGTTGAGTTAAGTATTGTCAATACAAGAAGTGTATTGTTTATCAATTACTTACTATCGAAATGAGGCACTTAAGGTAGGACGTTTCTGGGATGGTGAGAACAATGGGGTGGTCCCTGGCCTGGGTGCGCTGCTCCACCAGGCGGAGAGAGCGGTGGGCGTCGCGGGCGGCCGAGGAGAGCATCTCGAGGAAGTCACCGGCGCTGACGTGGAAAGAGCAGGAACAGGTGACCAGCAGCCCGCCGGAGCGGAGCATCTTGAGGGCGCGCAGGTTGAGTTCCTTGTAGCCGCGCAGGGCGGTGGCCAGGGCGCTCTTGGAGCGGGCGAAAGGCGGGGGATCGAGCACGACGGTGTCGTAGCGGCGGCCGGCGGCGGCGTAGTCCTTGAGCAGGTCGAAGGCATTGCCCTCGATCCACTCCATCTCGGGCAGGGAGTTCAGGGCGGCGTTCTGCTCGGCCATCTCCAGGGCGGGGCGCGAGGAATCCACGCCGGTGACGCGGCAGCCGGCGCGCGCCAGATGCAGGGCAAAGCCGCCCTGGTAGCAGCAGACGTCGAGGGCCTCGCCGCGGGCGAGATGGGCGGCAGCGGCGTAGTTCTCGCGCTGGTCGAGGAAGAGCCCGGTCTTCTGCCCGCCCAGGGCGTCGTAGTGGAAGCGCACCCCATTCATGCAGATGACGGTGCGGGTCAGCTCGCCGTAGAGCGGTCCCGCCGGGCGCGGCGGCAGCTTCTCCAGTTCGCGGATGCGCGGCTCCACGCGCTCCACCACCGAGGCCGGCGTGAGCGCTTCCACCAGGGTGGCGACCACGGCCTCTTTGACGGCGGGCTGGTCCATGCTCTGGGTCAGCGCCTGCAGGGAGAGGATCTCGTTGTAGCGGTCGACGATGAGGCCGGGCAGCCCGTCGGCCTCGCTGAAGACCAGGCGGCAGGCGTCAGAGTCACGGACTACCCGCCGGCGGTACTCCAAGGCGGCCTGCAGGCGCCGGCGGAGCAGGTCGAGGAGGTCGCCGGGTCCAGCCAGCGCCCGGGGGGTCAGCAGACGGATCGCGATCTCCGAGCTGGAACTGTAGAGCGCGCTGCCCAGGAGCTTGCCGCGGGAGTCGGCTACGCGCACCAGGGCGCCGGGGGCGGCGCCGCCACTGGAAGCCAGATCGGAGCGATAGACCCAGGGATGTCCGGCGCGCAGGCGGGCCGCGCCCCGCGGCCGCAGCGTCACCGTGGCGGGGGCCGGCACCATCCCCTACGGCCCCTGGTTCTGCAGCTTGGCCAGGGCGGCCGCGGCCCGCTGGGCGGCGGGGCCGTTGGGCGATTCCTTCAGATAAGTGGCGTACTCGACCGCGGCCTCCTGCGGCATGTGGCGGGCCTCGAAGGCGAGCGCGGCCATGATGTGGACTACCGAATATCCTTCGTGAGGCATGCTGTGGACCTTCCAGGCGGTATTGATGGCCTGGTCGTAGTGGGCGGTCTCCAACTGCACATCGGCCAGCATGGTCAGGGCGTCGAGGTTGAGGGGATCGGTGCTGAGGGCGCGGCTCAGCAGCTCCTGCGCCTCTGAGTACTTCTTGTCGGGGAGCAGGAGCCGGGCCAGATTGATGCAAGCCAGGGGATAGTGGTCGTTGAGGCGCACCGCCTGCTGGAAGGCGGCCAGGGCGGCGGCACGGTCGCCGCTCTTCATGGCGATGAGGCCCAGATTGTTGTAGGCGCCGGCGTACTGGGGATAGATCTGGATGGCCTTCTCAAAGGCCTTGCGGGCTGCGGCCAGGTCGTTGTGCTGGAGCGCGGCGGTGCCCTTCTCGAACTCCTTGTGGGCCTTCTCCGGGACGTTGAGGTCCACCGCCGCCACCGTGCTCCCGGAAGCGGCCGGGGAGACGACTGTGCTCTCGCTCTCGGCCTCGCTTCCGGCCTTCATCTTCACGTCTACGTTCTCGAAGTGCGTGCCTTCGTTGCACAGGAGCCGGAAAACCGGGGTGGTGGTGTCTTCGACGCTGGGGCCGCTGATGCGCAGGACGTAGCTGCCGGGCGAAACCCGGAAGTTCGCTTCCCCCTGGTTGTCGGTGAAGACCTCGCCCACGTAGGTCTCCAGGCTGTTGAGCAGTTGGATACGCTCGCGCTCAGCCACGGGACGGCCGTTGGTGTACCACAAGCGGACCTTGAGGTCCACGGGTTGGACGGTCCGGTCGTTCTCCGTGCATTGGGCGGCGGCCGAAGGGCCCAGCCCCAGCAGCGCCGGCAGCAGAAGCAGCAGCAGAGTCGAGCGGGATGGCATGATCCGCACCTCCTGACAGCTATTGGGCCGCGGGCGTCTCGGCCTGCTCGTTGTCTTCCTGGGCCGCGGGCGGGCGGGACGCGGCGGCAGGGGCATCGGCGGCGGCGACATGATAGAGAATGCGGCCGCAGGAATCACAGGTGAGGACCTGTTCGTTGGCGCACACCTCGACGTATTTCTGGGGACGGAGCAGCACGTGGCAGGCGGTACACTGCTGCTCGCGGACCTCGGCCAGAGCCGTGTGGCGCAGCTTCAGTACCCGGTCGTAGTGGGAGAGGGCGGCATCGCCGATGCCGGCGCGCAGGGCCTGGCGCTTGGCCGTCCATTCCGCCAGTTGCCGCTCATCCTCGGCGGTGCGGGCGCGGGCCTCCGCCTGCTCCTTCTCCACCTCGGCGGTGCGCGCCTTCAGCTCCGCCTCGGCGCCGCGGATGGCCTTCTCCTGGGTCTCCGAATCCAGCATGAACTCCAGGATCTTGTCCTCGCAGGAGCGGATCTCGCCCTCCGCGAAGTTGATCTCCTGCAGCAGGGCCTTGTACTGCTCGTTGGTTTTCACTTCCAGGGACTGGTCGCGGTACTTGGAGATCTTCTGCTGCTGGGCCTGGATCTCACCTTCCAGCTTGCGGCGGCCGGACTCGTTGGCCTTCACCGCCGCCTTGGCCTTCTCCACCACCGCGCGGGCGTCGGCGAGTTTGGCCTCGATCCCGGCCACGCGGCGGGGCAGGGCAGCGATCTCCGCCTGCAGCCGCTGGATCTCGGCGTCGGTACGTTGCAGCTCGATCAGTTTTTCCAGGTCGGCATTCATGAGGACGGGGCCGGTCGGGGTATGAATCCGTCAATTGTAGCACCGGCCTCCCGCCCTCGGGGGAGCGGGCCGCCCGGGCGGCGGCAGCCGTGGCATGGCGGCCTCCCGCGGTGTAGACTCACCAGTTTCGGGACGGATCCCATCTCGCCCGCTGGAGGAAGACCGTGAAACGCCTGCTGGCTTTGAGCGTGCTGGTTGCCGTGGCCTGGGCGCAGCCCCCCGCACCCGGGTTCAAAGCGGAGGAGAAGGCGCTGACCATCGAGGCCATCGCCGGCGGGGGCATCACCGGCCGCGGCCCAGAGACCCTGCAGTGGAGTCCCGACGGCAGCCGCGTCTCCTTCATCCAGCGCGATGCCAGCGGCGAGAAGGGCGAGCTGTGGAGCCTGGAGGCGGCCAGCGGCCGCAAGGCGGTGCTGGTGGGCGCCGACAAGCTCAGCCTGCTGGTGCCGCCCGCTTCCAAGCTCAAGAACGAGCAGCAGCGCGAGGCGGCGACCCGCTACGGCATCGCCGGCTACCACTGGGCCCCCGACTCCCAGCACCTGCTCTTCGATTCCCAGGGCCAGCTCTGGCTCTACAGCCTGGCCAGCGGCGCCGCCACCCAGCTCACCTCGGTGACCGACCCCATCAGCGCTCCCCAGTTCTCCCCCGACGGCAGCCGCGTCGCCTACCTGCTGCAGCACGATCTCTGGGTGCAGACCCCGGGCAAGTCGCAGCCGCAGCGTCTCACCAAGGACGGCAGCCGCAACCTGCTCAACGGCGAGGTGGACTGGGTCTACGAGGAGGAGCTGGGGGTGCGCAGCAACTACTCCTGGTCGCCGGACTCGCAGAAGATCCTCTTCCTGCAGATGGACGAGAGCCAGGTGCCCATCTATCCCATCGAGGACTTCCTGCCCACCCATCCCACCCTCTACATGGAGAAGTATCCCAAGGCGGGGGACCCCAACCCGGCGGTGCGGCTGGGGGTGGTGAGCGCCTCCGGCGGAAGGGTGAAGTGGCTGGCGGTGCCCATGGAGGCCCGCCGGGAGGAGGGTTCCGCTCCCGACGACAGCTTCTACATCCCGCGCTTCGGCTGGGTGCGGCCGGGACTGGCCTACGTGCAGGTGCTCAACCGCGCCCAGAACCAGCTCGATCTCTACTTCGTGGACACCGAGTCGGGCAAGGCGCGGCGGGTCTTGCGCGAGAGCAGCAGGACCTGGGTGGACGTGAACAACGATTTCCGGGTGCTGAAGTCGGGCGACCGCTTCTTGTGGGCGAGCGACCGCGACGGCCACAACCACCTCTACCTGTACCGCTTCGACAAGGCCGCTCCTCTGGGCGGCGAGGCCCGGCTGGAGCGGCAGCTCACCCGGGGCGATTTCGAGGTCTCCGGGGTGGAGGCGGTGGACGAGGACGCCGGCCTGCTCTATGTGGCTGCCAACGCCGGCGACCCGCGCCAGCGCCAGCTCTACTCGCTGAAGCTCGACGGCAGCGATTGGCGCCAGGTCAGCCAGGGCGCAGGCTCGCACTCGGCCGAGTTCGCTCCCGACGCCAAGCACTACATCGCCGGCTTCTCCAGCCTGCTCACTCCGCCGCGCACCGAGGTGTGCGCGCCCGCGGGCCCCTGCTTCCCGCTGTGGCAGTCGAAGGACGTCGCGGCCTACGGCCTGATCCCGCCCCGGTTCGTCAACTTCAAGGCCGACGATGGCACCGAACTCCAGGGCATGCTGATCCTGCCTCCCGACGCCAGCCCCACGCACAAGGTCCCGCTCATCCTCAATCCCTACGGCGGGCCGCAGGCGCAGACGGTGCGCGACGGCTGGGGCGGGCCCAACTTCCTCTTCGACCAGATCCTGGCCAAAGAGGGCTTTGCCATCCTGATCGTGGACAACCGCGGCATGGCCGGGCGCGGCAAGAAGTTCGCCGAGCCCATCTTCCGCAGCTTCGGCGCCACCGAATTGAAGGACCAGTTGGCCGCCCTCCACCAGGCCCTGGAGCAGTTCCCGCAACTCGACGGCTCCCGCCTGGGCTGGTGGGGCTGGAGCTACGGCGGCTACATGACCCTGTACGCGCTCACCCACTCCGACCTGTTCAAGGCTGGGGTCTCGGTGGCGCCGGTCACCGACTGGCGCGACTACGATTCCATCTACACCGAACGCTACATGGGCCTGCCCAAGGACAACGAAGCCGGCTATCAGAAGGCCTCGCCGGTGAATTCGGCGGCCGGCCTCGAGGGGAGCCTGCTCATCGTGCACGGCACTGGCGACGACAACGTCCACTTCCAGAACACGGTGCAGATGACCGACGCCCTCATCGCCGCCGGCAAGCAATTCGACCTGATGTTCTATCCCGGCAAGACCCACGGCATCGCCGGCAAGACGGCGCGCTCGCATCTCTACCACCTCATCCAGCAGCACTTCGAGCAGGCGCTGAGGGGGCATTGATTCGCGGCGGAGCGTGATGCCTGTCCCTTCCCAAGCCGCCCACCACGAGAAGGCCGCCCCGCGTCTGACCCTGGGCGACTTCGAGCTCACCCTGCTCTCCGACGGCACCTACTGGCTGGACGGCGGCGCCTTCTTCGGCGTAGTCCCCAAGCCGCTCTGGGAAAAGAAGATGAAGCCAGACGAGCACAACCGCCTGGCTGTGGGCATGAACTCGGTGCTGGTGCGCACCGGCAAGCACACCGTGCTCATCGAGACCGGGATGGGCAACAAGCTCTCCGAGAAGCTGAAGAAGATCCACCAGCCGAAGGAGAAGCTGCTGGCGAGCCTGGAGGCGGCGGGGGTGGCGCCCGACCAGATCGACGTGGTCATCAACACCCACCTGCACTTCGACCACTGCGGCTGGAACACGGTCTACGAGAAGGGGCAGGCGGTGGCCACCTTCCCCCGCGCCCGCTACTACGTGCAGGAGGGCGAGTGGCGGCACGCTTCCCTGCAGCACGAGCGCGACCGCGTCAGCTACATCAGCGACAACTACGATCCCCTCATCCGCAACGGCCAGATGCACCTGCTGCACGGCGACAGCGAGATCGTGCCCGGCATCTCGGTGAAGGTCTATCCCGGGCACACCCGCAACCTGCAGGCGGTGATGTTGCGCAGCGGCGGCAAGAAGGCCTGCTACGTCTCCGACCTGGTGCCCACCACCGCCCACCTCGACCTGACCTGGGTGATGGCCTTCGACCTCTTTCCCCTGGAGACCATCGAGAGCCGCAAGCGGCTGTGGGAGGCGGCGGTGCCGGAGAAGTGGCTGATGATCTTCACCCACGACCACCACACGCCCTGGGCCTATGTCGAGCAGGCGGGGGAGGGGCGCTACGTGGCGCGGCCTGTCTAAAAATGCAGAATGCAGAATGATGAATGCAGAATGAATGCCGTCGCAGCATTCCGCATTCTCAATTCTCAATTCTGCATTCGAAGAACTGCTCCACGCACTCCAGGATCTCCTGCTCGGTCTTGGCTTCGTAGACGGCCTTGCGCAGAGTGGCGCCGCCGTGCACCCCGTGGGTGAACCAGGAGGCGAACTGCTTCATCTTGCCGGCCGCCCCCGGCATCTGCTCCTCCACCAGCATGCGGAAGTAGGTGCGGATCATGAGGTAGCGGTCCTGGTCGGTGGGCTGGTCGTAGCGGCCGGTGGCGGTGAACTGCGCGATCTGCCGGAAGATCCAGGGATTGGAGGGGGCGGTGCGCCCGATCATCACCGCGTGGCAGCCGGTCTGCGCCACCATGGCGGCGGCGTCCTCGGGGGCACGGATGTCGCCGTTGCCGATCACCGGGATGCGGACCGCCTCGCGCACCGCGGTGATCCACTCCCAGCGCGCCTGGCCGCTATAGCCCTGCTCGCGGGTGCGGGCGTGCAGCGCCACCGCGTTCAGCCCGCACTCTTCGGCCAGCTTGCCCAATTCCACGCAGATGATCTCCTCGTCGTTCCAGCCGGCGCGGTACTTCACGGTGAAAGGCACGGTCACGGCCGCGCGCACCGCCTCGAAGATGCGGCGGATGCGGGGCAGGTCGCGCAGCAGACCGCTCCCGGCGGTGCACTTCACGACTTTGCGCGCGGGGCAGCCCAGGTTGAGGTCCACCAGGTCGAAGCCCAAGTCCTGGCAGAGGCGGGCGGCGTCGGCCATCACCTGGGGCTCGCCCCCGAAGAGCTGCGCCGAGATGGGGTGCTCGTCGTCGTAGAAGTGGAGGTAACGCTTGGCCTTCTTGTCGCGGGCGCGGAGCACGCCGTCGGCGGAGGTGAACTCGGTCATGATCAGGCCGCAGCCGCCCAGGTTGCGGATGAAGCGGCGGAAGACGGTGTC
>DASPRL010000416.1 GCA_035624475.1 Terriglobales bacterium | reverse complement strand
AAGCCTGCGGCGTTCTTTGAGCCGTCGCTGGCGCGCCTGGTCACCATCGGCAACTTCGAGGACAACCTGGGGTGGGTGGCCGAAGCCGACTGGATCATCGAGGTTGTCGCCGAGAATCTCGAGATCAAGCGCTCCCTCCTGAAGAAGGTAGAAGCGGCGCGCCGTCCCGGCGCCATCACGACCACCAACACCAGCGGCCTGCCGGTGGCCAAGATCGTCGAGGGATTCTCGGAGGATCTCCGCCGGAACTGGTTCGGCACGCACTTCTTCAATCCGCCGCGCTACATGCGCCTGCTGGAGATCATCCCAACGGCCGAAAGCGACCGCGCCGCCATCGACGCCATCGCTCATTTTGCCGACCTGCGCCTGGGCAAAGGTGTGGTCTATGCCAAGGACACACCCAACTTCATCGCCAACCGCATCGGCACGTTTTCGGTGCTGAACGCGATTCGGCTGATGCAGGAACTCGATTTTTCGATCGAAGAGGTGGATGCGCTCACCGGCTCGGCCGTGGGCTGGCCCAAGTCCGCCACGTTCCGCACCATCGACCTGGTCGGGCTCGACATCCTGGCCAGCGTGGTTGCGAATTTCCTGCGCAATGTGCGCGATGAGCGCTCCGAACTGGAAACGCCGCCGTTCGTCCGCCAGATGCTGGAGCGCAAGTGGCTCGGCGACAAGACCCACGGCGGCTTCTACAAGAAGATCAAGCACGAAGGAAAGGAAGATCGGCTCGGCCTCGACTGGAAGACGCTCGAGTACCGCCCCCGGCAGAAGGCGAAATTCGCCGCGCTGGAAATGGCCAAGCAAGTGGAGGACACGCGCGAGCGCCTGCGCATGCTGCTCGCCGGCGATCCCAAGAAAGACAAAGCTGCGGCCTTCCTCTGGACCGCGCTCGCGGACCTGTGGACGTATTCCGCCAACCGTGTCCCTGAAATCTCGGATTCGATCGTCGAAATCGACCGCGCCATGCGCCTCGGCTTCAACTGGGAGCTGGGGCCGTTCGAGCTGTGGGACGCCGCCGGCGTCGAAGCCACGGTGGCGCGCATGAAGAAGGAAGGCCGCCCGGTGGCGGCCAACGTCGAGAAGCTGCTCGCCTCCGGCGAGAAATCTTGGTACGAGGACGCGCCTTCTGCGCCCTCGGGCCGGGCTTATTTCGATCTTTGCACCGATAGCGACCGTCCCGTGCAGGTGCCGCCCGGCGTGTGGTCGGTAGAGGTGGCAAAGAAAGCCAGCGGAGCGGTGAAAAAGAATGCCGGCTGCTCGCTGGTTGACCTGGGCGATGGGGTCGCGTGTCTGGAATTTCACTCCAAAGCCAATTCTCTTGGCGGCGACATCGTGCAGCTGATCTCGCAAACGCTGAAGCCCGGCGGGCCAGGGGACAACTTCGAAGCGTTCGTCATCACCAACGACGCGCACAATTTCTCCGTCGGCGCCAACATCATGATGCTGTTGATGTGGGCGCAGGAAGAAGAGTGGGACGAGGTGGACCTCGCCGTCCGCCAGTTCCAGGGCATGACCCAGGCCATCAAGTTCTCGTCCAAGCCGGTGGTGGTTGCGCCCTTCGGGATGGCCCTCGGCGGTGGCTGCGAGATTGCGCTGCACGCCGCCGCGCGCACGCCCCACGCCGAGCTCTACATGGGGCTGGTGGAGGTGGGCGTGGGCCTGCTGCCCGGCGGCGGCGGCTGCAAGGAGATGACCCTGCGCGCGGTGGACAGCGCCGCCAGCATCCGTCCCGACGGCCGCGGCGAGTCGGTGGAGCTGATGGAAGCCATGAAGCGGACGTTTGAGACCGTGGCCACCGCCAAGGTCTCGACCTCCGCCTTCGAGGCGCGCGGCCTGGGCTTCCTCTCCCCGGGTGACACCATCGTGATGAACCGCGAGCGCCTGCTCACCGACGCCAAGGAGCGCGCCCTGGAGATGGTGCGCGCCGGCTACCGCCCCCCGGTCATGCGCACCGACGTCCCCGCCCCCGGCGAGAACATCCTGGCAACGCTCAAGCTCGGGATCCATCTCATGAGACAGGCGGAGTTCATCACCGAGTACGAGGTCAAGATCGGGCACAAGGTGGCGGAGGTGCTGTGCGGCGGCGCCGTCTCCCCCGGCACCCCGGTCAGCGAGCAATACCTGCTCGACCTGGAGCGCGAAGGCTTCAAGTCGCTGGCCGGCGAAAAGAAGACGCAGGAGAGGATTCAATACACGCTGAAGACCGGCAAGCCCTTGCGGAATTGAGTCATCGGGTCATTGGGGATTGAAGATGGCAGATTTCAGATTGCAGACTTAGGCCGGCGCTGCGGCGACATCGGAGCTAGGAGTTAGCAGCTAACAGTTAGGAGTGAGCGTCGCGTCGGCCCAGCAGAAGCCCGAAGGGCGACAGAACCCAGCCCGGCACGTAAGTGCCGGGGAGGAGCGAAGGACAAACGCGAGTCCCGCAGGGACGGCAGAGGATGGTGGGGATGACGCGAGTTTCGGCGACCGTGGTGCTGGTGCTTGCCCTGGCGAGCGCCGCCTGGGCGCAGCAGGGTGTTGCCGAAGCCGGCTACTGGCCG
Source organism: Terriglobales bacterium (assembly GCA_035624475.1). Taxonomy (NCBI): domain Bacteria; kingdom Pseudomonadati; phylum Acidobacteriota; class Terriglobia; order Terriglobales; species Terriglobales bacterium. Next base: position 1,631 of record DASPRL010000416.1, on the reverse strand, counting down.
ACCCAGTACCACGGCTCGACTTTCACCGGCAAGGTGACCGCCGTCGGCGACAGATTCACCCTGCGCTACGGCAAGGACAGGAAAGCCGAGGAGATGTCGTTCGTGTTCGACAGCGCGTGCCAGGTCCCGACGGTGGACGGCAAGATGGGCGCCATGACGCCGGCCGATGTCCCCATGGACAGCGTCGTGACTGCCTACTACTACGTCGCCGAGAAGAAGGTCAACGGTCAGACGGTGAAAGAGAACGTCGCCATTGCCATCAAGTTTCAGGAACTGAATGGCAAGCCGGTCAAGAACAAGAAGCTGTTCCCGTGCGTGGCGCCGGCAACCAGAACGGAGATGAAAGCATTCAACAATCCCCAGGAGCAACCGCCTCCTTTCTAGGTTGGGAGCGGAAGAAGCCCCTTCCGGGGCGACAGAGGCTAAAGGCTAGGAGCTAGAAGCTAGGAGCTGTTATGCGTGAAGTCGTAATCGCAAGCGCCGTCCGCACCGCGGTCGGCAAGGCCTTCAAAGGCACGCTGCGCACCACCCGGCCCGACGACATGGCCGCGGTGGCCATCAAGGGCGCGCTCGAGCGCGTGCCCCAGGTGGACGCCAAAGAGATCGGCGACGTCATCCTGGGCTGCGCCATGCCCGAAGCCGAGCAGGGGATGAACGTGGCCCGCATCGCCTCCCTGCGCGCCGGGCTGCCGGTGGAATGCTCGGCCATGACCATCAACCGCTTCTGCTCCTCCGGGCTGCAGGCCATCGCCATCGCCGCCGAGCGCATCCTGGCTGGCGCCTTCGACGTGGCCGTGGGCGGCGGGGTCGAATCCATGACCATGATCCCCATGGGCGGCAACAAGGTCAGCGCCAATCCCTGGCTGGTGGACCACTATCCCGACGCCTACCTCTCCATGGGCCTGACCGCGGAGCGCCTGGCCGCGCGTTACTCCATCACCCGCCAGATGGCCGACGAGTTCTCGCTGCGCAGCCACCAGAAGGCCACCGCCGCCATCCAGGCCGGGAAGTTCAAGGACGAGATCGTGCCCCTGCCGGTCTCCTTCACCACGCCCAACGGCGCCAAGCCCAAGCGCATCGAGATCACCTTCGACACCGATGAAGGCCCGCGCGCCGACACCTCGCTGGAGGCGCTGGGCAGCTTGAAACCCGCCTTCCACGCCAAGGGCACCATCACCGCCGGCAACTCCTCGCAGATGTCCGACGGCGCGGCCGCGGCCGTGCTCATGACGGCGGAGCGTGCCAAGCAGCTCGGCGTCCAGCCGCTGGCCCGCTACGTCGCCTTCGCCACCGCCGGCTACAAGCCCGAGGAGATGGGCCTGGGCCCGGTCTTCGCCATCCCCAAGGCGCTGAAGATGGCGGGGCTGAAGCTCGCCGACATCGACGTGATCGAGTTGAACGAGGCTTTCGCCACCCAGTCGCTGGCGGTGATCAAGGAAGCCGGGCTGGACCCGGAGAAGGTCAACCCCAACGGCGGGGCGGTGGCGCTCGGGCATCCCCTGGGCTGCACCGGGGCGAAGCTGACCGCCGGCATCATCCGCGAACTCAAGCGGCGCAAGGCGCGCTACGGCCTGGTCACCATGTGCGTGGGCGGCGGCATGGGGGCGGCAGGGATCTTTGAGAATCTGCAA
>DASPRL010000415.1 GCA_035624475.1 Terriglobales bacterium | reverse complement strand
GACCTCGCCGACAGTCTTCACCCAGCTACCATCTACCAGCTACCAGCGACTAGCTACCAACCCCGCGCTTCGCCTGTGCTAGAGTGAATCTCGTGGGCGCGTAGCTCAGCTGGTAGAGCAATGCCCTTTTAAGGCATGGGTCGCAGGTTCGAATCCTGCCGCGCTCACCACCTCTATTTCCTGCCTCCACTCTATGGCCCCTGTGACCGCCGCGCCGCCGCTGGCCGCCTCCGCCGAGACCGGAGCGCTCGGCGTCCTGCACCTCAAGCGGCTGTGGTCGCGCACGCTGGCCCACCGCCTCGGCCAGGCAGACGCCGCAATCCCGTCCGAGGACTGGGTGCGGGACAATACCCTCCTTTGCGGGCTCGGCTTGAACCTGCGCGAGGCCCTGCAGTACCTCTTCGAGCGGCAGCCATCCTTCGAGCAGTTCGAGGGCTGGATCCTGGAACGCAACGGCGGCGCCCTCGAGCCCGCGCGGGTGGAGCGCCTCAACTGGGCGCTCGCCGAAGAACGAAAGTCCGGCCCGGCGCCCCTGCCGCAGGACCTCGTCTTCACTCCCGCCGGGATGGCCGGATGGGAGGAAAACGGCTACATCGTGCTCCACGATGCGGTTCCTGCGGCCAACTGCCGCGCCGCCATCCAGGCCATCTGCGAGTTCCTGGGAATGGACCTGGAGCGTCCCGACACCTGGTATGGCGGGTCCCAGGGCCACAGCATCTGGATCCCGCTTCTGCATCATCCCGCCCTCGAAGCCAACCGCCAGTCGGCCCGCGTCCACTCTGCCTTCGCCCAGTTGTGGAATCGCACCGACCTCTGGGTCACGACCGACCAGAGCGGGATGAACCCGCCGGAGCGGGAGGGCTGGAGATTCCCCGGGCCTAACCTCCACTGGGACGTCAGCCTGGCCCTGCCCATCCCCTTCGGGACGCAGGGCATCCTCTACCTCGCCGACGTCGCCGCCGACCAGGGAGCCTTCACCTGCGTGCCCGGGTTCCATCGCCGGATCGCGAGCTGGCTCGGAAGTCTGCCCGCCGGCCGCGACCCTCGCCAGCAGGACCTCTCGCGCGACGCCGTTCCCATCGCCGGGAAAGCCGGGGACCTGATCGTCTGGCATCACGCGCTGCCGCACGGCAGCAGCCCCAATCGCGCCCGCCTCCCCCGCTTCGCGCAGTACATCAACCTGCGCCCCAGCTACTGGGAGCAGAACCCGGTCTGGCGCTGAAGCGGCCCCACTTCCCGGACAACGAGCGCTCGCTCGCCGCGCGCCGGAGCTAGTTCCAATGATGGTAGTGCCACCAGACCTTCTGCAGGTCGAACTTCACCCCGCGGCAGAGATAGATGGGCGTGTTTTCCTCGCCCATGCCCCAGCGGTTGTAGTGCGGGAAGGCTTGGTAGGAGGTGCAGTTGTCGCGCACCGTGTCGAGATCGAACTCCAGGAAGATCAGGTTCTGGTAGTGCTCGCTGGGCGGGCCCCAGAACCAATGGTTCTGGTGGCGCGAGTACGCGCGCGGCAGCCCGTACCGCGGCCCGAAAAGGTTGATGGCGCCCGCTTCGCCGTAGTTCCCCGCGAGGATGCCGGTCCGGGCGCGCTCCTCCGGCGGCACCGAGTCGTAGATCGCCGCCACCTCCTGCACCATCTCCTCCCACCCGAACTGGTCGGCTATGGGCTGCATCAGCAGCGACTGCATGTGGGTCTCGGCCTTCGGAGGTTTGATGCCGATCCATTCCTGGTAGGCGAGCACGCGCTCCGGCGGCAGCATCCAGGTGGAGATCGGCATCAGCGGCAGGCTCAGCAGCACCAGCACCGCCGTCACCGCCACACGCAGGCGCCGCCACGGCTGCAGCCAGCGCTCCAGCGCGACCGCGCCCCCGGCGAACATCATGGGGTAGATGGGAAAGAGGTAGTAGTCCTTGGCGTGGCCCACTTCCATGACTACGAAGAAGACCAAGAAGGTCAGGCCTAGCACTCGCCAGCGGCGCTCCCAGAGCAACCACACCAGCCCCGCCAGCCACACCGGCAGGAAGGCCGGGCCGTTGGCCAGGATCTGCTCTTTGACGAAAGCCAGCGGTGGCAGCACCACGTTCTTGCCCTCGCGCCGCACGTTCTCCAGGTCCTCCAGAGTAGGAAAGTGATGTCGCACCTGCCAGATGAGATTGGGGAGGAAGAGCGCGACCGCGATCGCGCCCGCGATCCAGATCCAGGGTTTCCAGAACTCCCGCCGCTGGGGCGTGAGCAGCAGCGCCACTGTCACCGCCAAACCGAAGAACAGCGTGGAATGCTTGTTCTCCAGGCCCAGCCCCGCCAGCACCCCGAACCACGGCCACAGGCGCGAGTTGCCGGTGCGCAAGATGCGCGCCACCACCAGCGCGCCGCCCATCCAGAACACCGGCTCGAAGCTGTTCATGGTCAGCAGGCTGTCGGTGACCAGGCGGCCGGGCGCCAGCAGCACGGCCAGCCCGGTGAGCAGTTGGGCATAGCGCCCCCCGCCCAACTCGCGCGCGATCAGCATGGAGAGCGCGATCAGCGCCGTCCCCGCCAGCGCCGGCAGGATGCGCAGCGCCGCCAGCGACCCGCCCAACCACAGCGCCACCCGGGCGTAGACCGCGATCAGCGGTGCCGCATCCACGTAGCCCCAGTCCAGGTGCCGCGCCATGTCCAGGTAGTAGAGCTCGTCGCGAAAGTAGCCGTAGTGGCGGACACTGGTCAGCAGGTGCAGTCCCAGCTTCGCCGCACACAGCGCCATCAAGGCCACCGTGGCGAGCCGGGGTAGGCCTTCGGAGGCGTCGCGGTTGGCTCCGGTGGACGCGTCGCGCGGACCTGGCTCAGAGTCTCGTGAAGCCATCCGCACTCCACTCCTCTGAGCCGACGCCATGGTGGACAAAAAACAACCCAGCCGGGTCGTATCTCTTCTTCACCGCCGCCAGGCGCGCGTAGTTACCGCCCCAATAGACGTGCTTCCAATCCTCCTCGAAGAAATCGCTCTCGGAGACGTATGCTCCTCCATGAGGCGCCAGAGCGCGCAGCTCGTTCATGCAGCGTCGGACCTGCTCGCGGGATTTCCGTGCTGCGGCCACGTCCGGCTCGTGGCCCCGGACGCCGGGATACCCGCCTCCCGCATCCGCCACGATTGCCAGCGCAAAGGCGTCCAAGACGACGGGATTGGTGGCCGTGTCGCGCGCCGCTTCCTGCGCCTCGCGCGGGGCTCCCGCGAGGCCTTTGTTGAAATGCAGCTCGATGGCCTGGTAGCGCGAGCCGGCAAACAGCGCCGCCGCCAACCGCTCCTGGGAGTCATCCTCCAACAGGGAGGCCGGCAGCCAGAGCGATTCGTAGCCGTAGATGGTCCAGGCCACCTGGCCGGTGTCTCCCGTCCACCACACGTTCTCCTTGCTCGCGCCGGGCCTCGGGTCCGAGAAGAACACCTGTTCCGTGTGATCCTTTCTCCAATCGACATCCCACCATCGTTGCGCTGGAATGCTGCCGATGATCGGCTGTCCTTCGATCGTGTACGCGCCGGGGAGACTCGCGACCCAATCCAGGAACGGCTGCCATACCTTCTTCGCCTCGTCGGTGCTCAAACCATGCGACACCATGCTGATGCCCAGCCGGTTGCTCGGGCTCACGTAGACCTGCTCGCCCCAGTGCGGATTGAAGAGTTGCTCGCGATAGAAGCCCACAAAGTGGCGGAGCAGCCGGCGAAACGTGTCATCGGAAGAAGCCCGGATCTGTAAGGAGGCGCCCCCGAGAGATTCCGGAAGCTCGTGCACGCGCAAGGTGACCTTGCTCACCACTCCGAAGCTGCCTCCCCCGCCTCCCTTGAGCGCCCAGAACAGATCGGGGTTCGTGCCTGCATTGGCGATGCGGATCTTTCCATCGGCAGTGACCACCTCCGCTTCCAGCAGGCTGCCCGCCGCCGTCCCGTAGCGTTTGGAGAAATTCCCGAAGCCGCCGCTCTGCACCAATCCCGCGACGCCGACCGTCGTGCAGCCTCCGCCTTGGACGTACGCCCCGCCCCGGGTGGTCACGGCGCCGTACGCCTGCATCCAGATGGCGCCCGCGCCGCACGTTACCGCCCGCTGGGGCCGGTGCGTCCTGGTGCAGCCTTGGGGGACGAACCCTTCCTGCAGGGCGATGTCGTGCATGTGGCGGGTCCAGACCAGCAGGGAGTCCGGCGCATTCGAGGTGCCTTGATAACTGTGGCCGCCGCCTTTCACCACGAGGCGCAGATCGTTTTCACGCGCGAAGTTGACCGCCGCCGCGATGTCCTTTGCGCTCTCCGCGGCCACGGCGTAGACGCTTGGCTTGGTGAACCAGGCGTCCACCCATCCCAAGGTCTGCGTCAAGCCGGGCTGGTCGCCGATGTAGTACGGATTCTTGACATTGGCGAGCAGGGCCTGACACGCGGCGCCGTCCACGTCGGCCATACAGGGCGTGATCGGGAACTCCACCGGGATCAGCCGGCCCTCGACCTCATCGTGCAGCCGCTTCCAGGCCGCCGGGGAAGGCCAGTCTGCATCCGAAGGCCGCCGGCGGCGGAATGGCTTGCCGGCAAACAAGGAACGCGGCCAGAGTGTCATCAGTCCGGCGAGACCGGATAACCGTAGGAACGATCGTCTCTGCATCATGGTCGAAGCTTGCCTTTGACGCCGCGGAGCTAGGCTTCTGGTCGCGGCCTGGGGCACTTCTAGCAACACGGGACGGCATCGGCAACCGCGGTGGGACAAGCGGGCCGCGGCCGGGGACATCAGGGCCCAGACGTCGCTCCGTTGGGGCGGAAAATCGCAGGGCTGCGTGATACTGTCTATCTCGTGCCGCCGGAACGACAATCCGCCGCCGGCCGCGACGCCGGGATGAGCCGCGCCGCCACTTGGTCGCTCCTCTTCCTGGGGTTCACCGTCCTCGGCTTGCTGAACTTTCAGTACCGCTACCTGGACGACCTCGCCCGTGGCCACCCGCACACCTTCTCCGTCCGCCTCTTCGAGGAGATGGACGGCGTTTACTGCGGTTTCCTGCTGTTTCCCGCGGTGCTCTGGCTGGTGCGGCGGGCGCGCATCCGCCGCCACAACTGGTGGCGCACCATCCCCTGGAACCTGCTCATCATGGCCGGCTTCTCGGTCTGCGACACCACGCTGATGGCCGTGACCCGCAGCCTGCTGGCCCCCGTCTTGGGTCTCGGCCCGTACGACTACGGCGTCATGCTCTACCGCTATCCCATGGAGTTCGGCAACCACGTGCTGGCCTTCTGGGCGATCCTGGCTGTGGTCTATCTCGTGGACTTCTACCGCGAGGCGCGCCGCCGCCAGCTCGCCACGGCGGAGCTGGAGGCCCGTCTGGCCGAGGCGCAACTGCAGAACCTCCGCCTGCAACTGCAGCCGCACTTTCTGTTCAACGCGCTCAACACCATTTCCTCGGTCATGCACGAGGACGTGGACCGCGCCGACACCATGCTGGCGCAGCTCAGCGACCTGCTGCGCCGCACCCTGGCCGCCAGCCACTCCCAGGAGATCCCCCTGGAAGAAGAACTGGCGCTGCTGCGCAGCTACCTCGCCATCATGGAGGCCCGCTTCGGCGACGACCTGACCGTGGACTTCGCCGTCGATCCCGCCCTCTCGCAGGCGCTGGTGCCGCAACTGGTGCTGCAGCCGCTGGTCGAGAACTCCATCCGCCACGCCCGCGGCCCGCAGTCGGAGCCGCTCCAGGTCCACGTCCGCGCCTTCCGCGACAACGGCAGCCTGGTGCTGCAGGTGCGCGACAATGGCCCCGGCATCCGCGCCCTGGAGAAGGGCGAGTGGCGCAAGGGCGTGGGCCTCTCCAACACCGAGGAGCGGCTGGAAGGTCTCTACGGTTCCGAGCACCGGTTGCTGCTGGAGAACGCCGGCGGGCTCTCCGTGACCATGCGTCTTCCGCTGCGCAGCGCATGAGCGCCCGTCCCCTGCGCGCCTTCGTGGTCGACGACGAGGCCCCGGCCCGCCGCAAGATCATCCGCTTCCTCAAGCAGGACCCGGAGATGGAGCTGGTCGGCGAGGCCGCCAACGGGCCTGACGCCGTGCCGGGCATCCGGCAATCGCGTCCCGACCTCCTCTTCCTGGACGTACAGATGCCGGGCATGGACGGCTTCGAGGTGGTGCGCGCGCTCGAGCCCGGCCCTATGCCGCGCATCGTCTTCGTCACCGCGCACGACGAATACGCCATCCAGGCCCTGGAGATCCACGCCTTCGGCTACCTGCTGAAGCCCTTCGACCAGGCCCGCTTCGCGCGCGTGCTGGCCGACGCCAAAGAGCACCTCGCCCGCGACGAAGCCGGAGAGGTCAGCGCCCAGCTTTCGCGCCTGCTCGACGAGGTGGCGCGCCGGCGCCGGCAGCCCGCCAAGCTCCTGGTCAAGCAGAGGGACCGCGCCTTCTTCCTTGCGCTGGAGAAGATCGACTGGGCGCAGTCGGAGCGCAACTACCTGACCCTGCACGTGGGCAGCCAGACCTACACCGTGCGCGGCACTCTCGACAGCCTGGAGGAGCGGCTGGAGGGTTCGCAGTTCCTGCGCCTCAACCAGTCC
>DASPRL010000414.1 GCA_035624475.1 Terriglobales bacterium | reverse complement strand
CTCTATCCCAACGGCATCCCCATCGTGGAGGAGCGCGACCTGGAGAAGGTCATCCGGGAGCGCGGGGTGGAGGTCGCGGTCTTCTCCTACAGCGACATCTCCCACGTCAACCTGATGCACCTGGCTTCGCGGGCGGTGGCGGCGGGCGCGGACTTCTGGCTGCTGGGCGCCCAGCGCACCCAGCTGCAGGCGCACGTGCCCGTGATCTCGGTGTGCGCGGTGCGCACCGGATGCGGCAAGAGCCCGGTGTCGCGGCGGGTGGCGGGCGAGCTCAAGCGCCTGGGCTGGAAGCCGGTGGTGGTGCGCCATCCCATGCCCTACGGCGACCTGGCGGCGCAGGCGGTGCAGCGCTTCGCCACCCTGGCCGACCTGGAGCGCCAGCACTGCACCATCGAGGAGTGCGAGGAGTACGAGCCTCACCTGCAGCAGGGCACGGTGGTGTACGCCGGGGTGGACTACGAGCGCATCCTGCGGCAGGCGGAGCAGGAGGCCGACGTCATCCTGTGGGACGGCGGCAACAACGACACCCCCTTCTACCGTTCCGACCTGGAGCTGGTGGTGGCCGACCCGCACCGCGCCGGCCACGAGCTTCTCTACTATCCCGGCGAGGTCAATCTGCGGCGCGCCGACGTGGTCATCCTCAACAAGGTGGACACCTCGGCGGCCGACGCCATCGAAACCGTTCGCCAGAACGTGAAGCGGAACAACCCGCACGCCCAGGTGATGGAAGCCGCCTGCGAGGTCTCGGTCAACACCCCCAGCCTGATCACCGGCAAGCGCGTGCTGGTGGTGGAGGACGGCCCCACCCTCACCCACGGCGAGATGCCCTACGGAGCCGGCGTGGTGGCGGCCAACAAGCACGGCGCCGCCGAACTGATGGACCCGCGGCCCTATGCCGTGGGCTCCATCCGCGCCACCTTCGAGAAGTACCCGCACCTCACCAACCTGCTGCCGGCCATGGGTTATAGCGACGCCCAGCGGCACGAGCTGGAGCAGACCATCGCCCAAGTCCCCTGCGACGTAGTGGTGGTGGCCACGCCCGTCAATCTGGGGCGCCTGCTCAAGGTGGACAAGCCCATGGTGCGCGTGCACTACGAGATCCAGGAGTTGAGCCGGCCCACGCTGGCGGAGCTGCTGTCGGAGTTCACCGCCCGCTGCCGCCGCCCCAGCGCCGTGGCGGTGTGAGGTTAGGATGGAAACCAGGCCGAAAGACCTGCTGAGCCTGCGGGACTTCTCGCCGGCGCAGGTGCATCACCTGCTGGAGCTGGCGCGGCGGGTGAAGGCGCATCCCGCCTCCTGCGCGGCGACGCTAGCGGGCAAGACCCTGGCCCTGATCTTCGAGAAGCCCTCGCTGCGCACGCGCGTCACCTTCGACGTGGCCATCTACCAGTTGGGTGGCCACCCCCTCTACCTTTCCCCGGCGGAGATCAATCTGGGAAAGCGCGAGTCCGTCTACGACGTGGCCAAGAACCTGGAGCGCATGGTCCAGGGCATCATGATCCGCACCTTCGCCCACACGACCGTGGAGCAGATGGCGGAGCACGCCGGCATCCCGGTCATCAACGGCCTCACCGACTACAGCCATCCCTGCCAGGCCCTGGCTGACTTCCTGACCATGTGGGAAGCCAAGGGCAGGCTGGCCGGCCTGAAGCTGGCCTTCCTCGGCGACGGCAACAACGTAGCGCACTCCCTGATGTTCGCCGGAGCGCAAGTGGGAGCGCACGTGCGGGTGGCCACCCCGCCCGGCTATGAGCCCAAGGCCGACGCGGTGGCCTGGGCGCGGGCGCGCGCCGCGCAGACCGGAGGCTCCTGCACCCTCACTCACGATCCTGCGGGGGCGGCCGCGGACGCCGACGTCCTCTACACCGACGTCTGGACCAGCATGGGCCAGGAAGCGGAGGCGGAGAAGCGGTGGCCCATCTTCCGGCCTTACCAGGTCAACGCCCGGCTCTTCGGACTCGCCAAGCCGGACGCCATCTTCCTGCACTGCCTACCCGCCCATCGCGGCGAGGAGGTCACGGCGGAGGTCATCGACGGGCCGCGCTCGCTGGTCTTCCAGCAGGCCGAGAACCGGCTGCACGCGCAGAAAGCGGTGCTGCTGGAGCTCATGGCGGACCGGGCGGTGCTTCTGGAAGAGGTGGGGCCGGCAGCGGGACTGAAGAAGGCAGGATAGCCGTGAAGACGATGCTCCTCGCCGTCGGAGGGAACTCCCTCATCCGCGCCGGCGAGAAAGGGACGGTCGCCGAGCAGCGGGAGAACACGCGGCGCACCGCGGCCGCCATCCTGGACTTGATCCGCCAGGGCTACCGGCTGGTCATCACCCACGGCAACGGTCCCCAGGTGGGTGCGGCCCTGCTGCGCTCCGAGCGTGCCTCCGACCAGGTCCCGGGACACTCCCTCGACGTCTGCGACGCCGCGACCCAGGGAGAGATCGGGTACCTGCTGCAGCAGTCGCTGAACAACGAATTGGCGCACGCCGGCCTGCGGGTGCCGGTGGTGACGGTGCTCACCCAGGTGGTGGTCTCGCCCGACGATCCCGCCATGCGGCATCCCACCAAGCCCATCGGGCCCTTCTATTCGCGCGCCGACGCGGAAGAGCGCCGGCGCCTGCTGGGCTGGCAGATCGTGGAAGACGCCGCGCGCGGCTATCGCCGGGTGGTGCCGTCGCCTGAGCCGGTGGATGTGGTGGAGCTGGAGGTGATCCGCGACCTGGTCCACGACGGGGTGCTGGTGATTGCAGCGGGCGGCGGCGGCATCCCCGTCATGCGCGCGAACGGCGGCCTCCAAGGCGTGGAGGCAGTGATCGACAAGGACCGCGCTTCCGCCCTGCTGGCTTACGAACTGGGTGTCGACCTGTTCGCTATCTCCACCGACACCGACTTCGTCTACCTGGACTACAAGCGGCCCGAGCAGCGGTCCATCCGGCTCGCCACCGCCGGCGAGATGGAGGCCTACCTGGCCGAGGGCCACTTCCCTCCCGGCAACATGGGACCCAAGGTGGGGTCGGCGCTGCGCTTCCTGCGGCATGGTGGCAAGGAAGTGGTCATCACCTCGTACGAACACTTGGCCGAGGCCGTGGCGGGACGGGCCGGCACCCATATCGTCCCCGGGGAGCAGACTCTCAGCGCCGGCGTGGAGCGGGATCAAGCCGCCACGCCGGTGGGTGGAAGGTGATTCATGCGCACCGGCATCGCTTCCAATCTCGTCGCCGACCGCAGCACGGAGCCGGAAGCCAATGGCCGGCGGCTGCGCCACGTGGTCGAGTCGCAGCAATTCACGCTGCCTCTGCTGATGGAGTTGTTCGACCGCTCCCGCGGCATGGAGAAGGTCGTCGCCCGCGGCGGCTCGCTCGACTACCACAACAAGATCCTGGCCAGCCTCTTCTATCAGCCCTCCACGCGCACCCGCTTCTCCTTCGAGGCGGCCATGCACCGGCTGGGCGGGCGCGTGCTCTCCACCGAGCATGCCCGCACATTTTCGTCGGAGATCGAAGGCGAGCGGGTGGAGGACTCTATCCGCATCATCGGCAGCTACTCCGACGTGATCGTGATCCGCCACCACGAGGAAGGCGGAGCGCAGCGCGCCGCCCAGGTCTCGCCCGTGCCGGTGATCAACGCCGGCGACGGCGAGGGCGGCCAGCATCCCACCCAAGCCCTCCTCGACCTGTACACCATCTATCGCGAGCGCCCGCTGGACGGGCTGAGCGTGGCCTTCATCGGCGAACTGGACAAGGGGCGCACCGCACGCTCCCTCGCCTACCTGCTGGCCAAGTTCGAGCGGGTGAAGATCTTCTTCGTCAGCCCGCCGGAGCTGCAGATGAAGCCCGATATCCTGCAATACCTCGACCGCCACGGCGTGCGCTACGAGTTGGAATCGGAGATCGGCCGGGTGGTGGGCGAGGTGGACGTGATCTACCAGACCCGCATCCGGCCGGAGCGCGTGGCCGACGCGCCCATCCTCCGCCGCTACGCCATCGATTCCAGCGTGCTGCAGAAGATGAAGGCCAGCGCCATGATCCTGCACCCGTTGCCGCGCACCGTCGAGCTGGACAAGACGGTCGATGATGATCCCCGAGCACTTTATTTCCGACAGGCCACCAACGGGCTCTACGTGCGCATGGCGCTCTTGACCATGCTCTTGGACAAAGACTGAAGAAAGGTTCCGATCATGCCGCTCACCGAAGAACATCTCCACACCGCCGACTACATCCGGCTAGAAGACGAGTACGGTGCTCATAATTACCGCCCCCTCGACGTGGTCATCGAGCGCGGCGAGGGCGTGTGGGTGTACGACGTCGAGGGCAAGCGTTACCTGGACTGCCTGGCCTCCTACTCGGCGCTCAACCAGGGGCACTGCCATCCCCGCATCCTGAAGACCCTGGTGGAGCAGGCCAGCAAGCTCACGCTGACCTCGCGCGCCTTCCGCAACGACCAGTTGCCGCTGCTCTACCGCGAACTGCACGAGCTCACCGGCTTCGACAAGGCCCTGCCCATGAACTCGGGCGCGGAGGCGGTGGAGACCGCGGTCAAGACGGCGCGCCGCTGGGGCTACATGATGAAGGGCATCCCCGACAGCCAGGCCGAGATCATCGTGTGCGCCAATAATTTCCATGGCCGCACGGTCACTGTGGTCAGCTTCTCCACCGAGGAGCAGTACCGGCGCGGCTTCGGACCCTTCACCCCGGGCTTCAAGGTCATCCCCTTCGGGGACGCGCGCGCCCTGCGCGAGGCCATCACCCCGCACACCTGCGCCTTCCTGGTGGAACCCATCCAGGGCGAAGCCGGCGTGATCCTGCCACCCAAGGGATTCCTCAAGCAGGCGGCGGAGATCTGCCGCGCCAACCGCGTGCTGCTGGTGCTGGACGAGATCCAGTCCGGCCTGGGGCGCACGGGCAAGCTCTTCGCTTACCTGCACGAGGGCATCACTCCCGACGTGCTCATCGTGGGCAAGGCGCTGGGCGGGGGCTTCTACCCCATCTCCGCGGTCTTGGCCTCCAAGGAGATCCTCGGGGTCTTCCAGCCCGGCGACCACGGCTCCACCTTCGGCGGCAATCCCCTGGCCTGCGCCGTGGCCCGCACCGCGCTGCGCGTGCTGGTCGAGGAAAAGCTGGTGGAGCGCTCGGCCGAACTGGGCGAGTACTTCATGGAACGG
>DASPRL010000413.1 GCA_035624475.1 Terriglobales bacterium | reverse complement strand
CCTGGTGCGGGTGGTGCACCGCCGCTATCCGGCCCGCCTGCTGCTCGCCCCCGCCAGCGTGCAGGGTGCCGAGGCTGTCGCCGAGCTGTGCCGGGCCCTGGCCGCCCTGCAGCGGGTTGCCGACGTGGAGGTGATCGTGCTCTGCCGGGGTGGCGGCTCGGCCGAGGACCTCTCCGCCTTCAACGACGAGGCGCTGGCGCGGGCCATCGCCGCCAGCCAGATTCCGGTGATCTCGGCGGTGGGGCACGAGACCGACTTCACCATCGCCGATTTCGTCGCCGACCTGCGCGCGCCCACGCCTTCGGCGGCGGCGGAGATCGTCATCCAGTCCAAGCGCGAACTGGAGGAGCAGGTGGCGGGGCTGGGACAGCGGCTGGGACGCGCGGCGCGCTATCGCCTGCTCATGGCGCGGCAGGAGTTGACGGAACTGGCGCAGCACGGCGCCTTCGCGCGCATGCGCGAGCTGATCCAGCGGCGGCAGCAGCGCGTGGATGAGGCGGTCTTCGGCTTGCAACAGGGCTTCACCGCCGGCCTGGTGGAGCAGCGGCGCAAGCTGGAGGTGGCGGCGGCGCGCCTGCGCACCTTCGACCTGCGGCGTGTGCTCAGCGGCATGCGGCGGGAGATCGAGGCGCGCACCGCAGCGCTGGGCGCGGCCGCGCGCGCGGCGCTGCTGGAGCGGCGGGCGACAGCGGAGAAGCTGGGTGCGCGCCTGGAAGAGCTTTCCCCGGTGAAGATCCTCGACCGCGGCTATGCGCTGGTCTTCGACGCTTCCGGCGCGCTCATCAAGGATGCGGCGCAGGTGAAGGCGGGCGACGAGATCACGGCGCGGGTGGCACGAGGGACCATCGCGGCGACGGTGAAGAAAAGAAGCCCTTAGCCTAGCTAGCGGCCCACCATCCGTGTTCATCCGCGTCGATCCGGGGCGACGAGGTTCTCTCGCGCTTCTGGGGCGCGAATCGGGCAGTACAATATGGTAGGTTTCTAGCCCCTTCCGGGGCGAAAGGACCCCAGCAGCATGACGCAGTTATGGGAGCGGCTGCCCCAGGTGTCGGTCTGGAGCGTGATCGACATCCTGGTGGTGGCCATCGTCCTGTACCAGTTCCTGGCGCTGATCAAGGGCACGCGGGCCACGCAGATGGTGGTGGGCGTGGTGGCGCTGGCCCTGGCGGTGTATCTCGCCCGGCTGGCCCAGCTCAAGACCGTCACCTGGCTGGTGAACACGCTGCTGCCCTACGCCATCTTCGCGCTCATCGTCGTGTTTGCGGGGGAGATCCGGCAGATGCTGGCCAAGGCGGGACGCAAGCTGCTGCTCTCGCGGGCGGCGCCCGAGCTGGCCGAGGCCTACGACGACATCGTGATGGCCGCCAACCTGTTCGCGCAGAACCAGACGGGGGCGCTGATCGTGATCGAGCGCGAGATCGGGCTGAGGACCCACATCGAGAGCGGGGTGCCGCTGGACGCGCGCCTGAGCTACGACCTGCTGGCCTCCATCTTCCGTCCCAGCGCGCCCCTGCACGACGGCGCGGTCATCATCCAGAAGGACCGCATCGCGGCCGCGGCCTGCTTCCTGCCGCTCTCCATGAATCCCTTGCTCTCCACGCAGATGGGGACGCGCCACCGCGCCGGCATCGGCATCACCGAAGAGACCGACGCGCTGGCGGTGATCGTGAGCGAGGAGAGCGGGGCCATCAGCCTGGCGGTGGGTGGCACGGTGGAGCGCGACCTGACGCCGGAAGATCTGCGCGAGCGGCTGAGCGAATTGCTGCAGCGCTACCTGGCGCCGGCCACGCTGCCCACGCCCATCGCGGGCGCGTCCGGGGCGGAGGCGCCGGGGAGCGCAGCCCCGCCGGCGCGCGGCGCCCTGCCGCGCGAGAGCACGGGGACGGAGGCGGAGCGCTGAGCCATGGCCGACCTCTTCCGCCGTTACGTGCTGCACAACTTCTGGCTGAAGGTGTTTTCCCTGCTGGCCGCGACCACGCTGTGGTTCGCGGTGGCGCGCGAGCCCACCGCCGAGATCGCCTTCCGCGTGCCCATCGAGTTCCAGCACGTGCCCGAGAACATGGAGATCGCCTCGGAAAAGGTCCCGGAGGCGCAGATCCGCATCCGCGGGCCGGAGCGGCTGATCCGCGAGGTGGCGGCCTCGCAGATCCATCCTGTGATCGACCTCAGCGGGGGCCGGCCGGGGGAGCGCACCTACGACCTGAACACCGGCGAGATCAGCGTTCCTCACGGGGTGGAGGTGGTGCAGGTGGTGCCCACGCAGTTCCGCATGGAGCTGGACCAGCGGGCCACGCGCACGGTGGAGGTGCGGCCGCGGGTGACGGGCAGCTTCCCCGCCGGCTATCACCTGGAGAAGGTGACCTGCGAACCCTGGGCGGTGACGGTGATGGGCCCGGCCAAGCGGGTGAACGCTCTGGACACGGTCACCACCGACCCGGTGGACGCCACCGGGGTGGTGGGCACGCTGACCGTGCCCGCCGCGGTCTTCGTCAACGATCCCCTGGTGCGGGTGGTGCAGCCGCTGCGCGTGCGCGTGACCGTCACCACCGCCCGCAACAGCGCCGGCGGAGGCGGACGATGAGCGGCGGCGCGCGGCGGCTCTTCGGCACCGACGGCATCCGCGGAGTGGCAGGGGAGTTTCCCCTGGACGAAGCCACGGTGCTGCTCATCGGGCGGGTGCTGGGGCATCGCCTGGCGGCGCAGAGCTCGCGGGCGCGGGTGGTGCTGGGGCAGGACACGCGCGAGTCGGGTGCGCGCCTGGCCGACACCCTGGCGCGCGGCCTGGCCGAGCAGGGCGTGGAGGTGGAGAGCGCGGGCATCGCCACGACGCCCGCGGTGGCCTTTCTGGCGCGGCAGCGCGGCTTCCGCGCCGGCATCGTGATCTCGGCGTCGCACAATCCCTGGACCGACAACGGCATCAAGGTCTTCGGCCACGACGGCTACAAGCTGCCCGACCAGATCGAATTGGAGATCGAGGGCGAGATCTTCTCGCGGCTGGCGGCGCCGCAGCGCGCCGACGCCGAGCCCGCGTCGCCTTTGAAGGCGGGCTCCAGTCTGCCCGGCGACCCCGCCCTGCGCCGGGCCTATGAGGACTGGCTGTGCGGCAGCGTGGACGTGACCGGAGCGCGCGGGCTGAAGCTGGTGGTGGACTGCGCCAACGGGGCGGCCAGCGCGGTGGCGCCGGAAGTGCTGGCGCGCTGCGGCCTGCGCGCCGAGTCGCTGAACGTCGCGCCCGACGGACAGAACATCAACGATCATTGCGGGGCGCTGCATCCCGAGGTGGTGGCGCGGGCGGTGCAGGAGCGCGGCGCCGACCTGGGGATCTCGTTCGACGGCGACGCCGACCGCGCCCTGTTCGCCTGCGGCCAGGGTAGGATCGTCAACGGCGACGCCATCCTGCTGCTGGCGGCGCGCGACATGCAGGCGCGCGGCGCCCTGCGCAACCACACTGTGGTCGCCACCACCATGTCGAACATGGGGCTGGAGGCGGCGCTGGCGCGCTCCGGCATCCGCATGCTGCGCGCCCCCGTGGGCGACAAGTACGTGCTGGAGGAGATGCGCAAGAGCGGGGCCGTGCTGGGCGGCGAGCAGTCGGGACACATCCTCTTCCTCGACCAGGCCACCACCGGCGACGGCCTGCTCACCGCGCTGCGCGTGCTCGAGGTCGTGGGGCGGGCGGGCAAGCCCCTGGCCGAGTTGGTCGCCGACCTCAAGGTCTTTCCCCAGACCATCCGGAACGTGCGCGTGCGCGAGAAGCGGCCGCTGCTGGAGGTGGAGGCCATCCGGCGGGCCATCGAGGAGGCCGAGCGCCAGCTCCACGGCAACGGGCGGGTGGTGGTGCGCTACTCGGGCACCGAGCCCCTGGCGCGGGTGATGGTGGAGGCGGAGTCGGAAGCGGTCATGCGCGCCCACGCTCATGCCATCGCGGAGGCCATCCGCAGCGCCCTCGGGGCGTGAACTTCACAGGCAGCCACGGATTCTCGCGGATCTTCACGGATTTGATTCTGAGGATCTCATCCGTGAGAATCCGTGTTGATCCGTGGCTGCTTTGAAGTCGTGACGCCGGAACCACGCTCGGCATCCCTTTCCCTCTTGGAAGCATCCCACGCCCCAAGGTATCTTCTTGCAACGGCGGCGCGAAGGAAGCGCGGCCGGCGGCGGGACGGAGTGCAAGTTCGTCAGCGGCATCTTTCCATTCTGGTTGTGCTGATCGCGGTGGCCGCGCTGGCCGCTGCGGTACACACGCGGGTCGCCGCGGAAGCCGGCGTGGAGCGCGAAGCTGCGCTGGCGCGGCAAGACATTCCCCAACTGGCGGCGCGGCGCACCGTGCTCACCCAGAGCGCGGTCGAACCCGGACAGAACTTCAGCGACGTGCTCGCGGGTCTCGGCCTGGACGGTCCGACCACCTACCACATGGTGCAGGCAGCCCAGCCGGTCTTCCCGCTGCGGCAGCTCCGCCCGGGGCATCGCGTGGCCCTGGGACGTTCCGGCCTGGGCGCGCTGCGCTTCGTCCGCTACCAGATCGATCCCGAGCACATCCTCTGGATCGTCCCCCAGGAAAAAGACTTCCAGGCGCACGTCGAGACCATCTCCACTACCACCGAAGTGGCCGGGGTCAGCGGCGCGGTGAACGGCTCGCTGTGGCAGGCGGTGCTCGATGCCGGGGAGACGCCCGAGCTGGCCATGCGCCTGGCCGCCATCTTCGGCTTCGACCTCGACTTCTACAGCGACACGCGGCCCGGCGACACCTTCCGCCTGGCGCTGGAGAAGAAGCGCTTCTCCAACGGCGCCACCGCGGGCTACGGGCGCATCCTGGCGGCGGAGTACGTCAACGGCGGCAAGGCTTACCGCGCCGTGCTCTTCCACGACGCCGAAGGCCAGCCCGCCTACTACAAGGACGACGGCGCCTCGCTGCAGAAGGCCTTCCTGCGCTCGCCCTTGAAGTACGCGGCGCCCATCACCTCGCACTTCAGCCAGCACCGCTTCCATCCCATCCTGCACGAGTACCGCGCGCATCTGGGCACCGACTACGGCGCGCCCGTGGGCACGCCGGTGCAGACCATCGGGTCAGGGCGCGTGATCTACGCTGGGCGCAAAGGCGGCGACGGCATCCTGGTGGAAATCCAGCACGCCAACAGCTACCAGACCTATTACCTGCACCTCTCGCAGGCGCTGGTGCGCGTCGGGCAGCACGTGGAGCAGGGACAACTGATCGGGCGGGTGGGCGCCACCGGGCTGGCCACCGGACCGCACCTGGACTTCCGCATCGCGCAGAAGGGCAAGTTCATGAACTTCGAGAAGCTGCGGCTGCAGTTGCCGCCGGCCAACCCGGTGTCGAAGAAGGACTGGCCGGAGTTCGCGCAGGTGCGCGACCAGGAACTGGGGCAGTTGCCGGCAGCGCCGGCCACGCAGGCGGGCGTGGCGCGGCGCGCGGCCGCCCTGGCGGCCTCGGCCAACGGGCGCTAGTTTCGCCCTGTCCCTCGCTTCCCGCCTCGCTGCGCTCGGCGCCGTTCGGGACGGGGGTTCCTCCGCCGCTTGCCCAGGTCTTCGTCCTGGGCTATTGCCAATCGTCCCTGCGGGACGAGGGGCGGGCTCCTATGCCACGGCTGAAGAACGACTCCTCCGAAAAACGCAAGGTCCTTCGACTCGCGCTGCCTTGCGGCAAAGCCGCAAGGCAGCGCTCGCTCAGGATGACACTCCTAAAGACTTCTCTTGACCTGCGTTCATCCGCGCTGATCCGCAGCGAAGACGCTAGTCCAGGTCGCGCCAGTTAGGGCCGGCGCCGATTTCGACCAGCAAGGGCACGCGCAGCTTGTGGGCGTTCTCCATCTTGTCCTTGACCAGGGCGCGCACTTCTTCCAACTCTTCCTTCGGCACCTCGAAGACCAGTTCGTCGTGGACCTGGAGGGTCATAACGGTCTTGAGCTTTCGCCGGGCGAGTTCGGCGTCGATCTGGATCATGGCCAGCTTGATGAGGTCGGCGGCGGTACCCTGCAGCGGCGAGTTCACGGCAGTGCGCTCGGCGAAGCCGCGCAGGTTGGGGTTCTTGGAGTTGATGTCGGGGATGGGGCGGATGCGGCCGAAGAGGGTGCGCACCACCTGCTGCTTGCGGCATTCGGCGATGGTCTGGTCGATCCAGCGGCGCACGCCGGCGTGGGCCTCGAAGTAGGCGTCGATGAACTTGCGCGCCTCGCCCTGCTCGATGCCCAACTGCTGAGCCAGGCCGAAGGCGGAGAGCCCGTACACGATGCCGAAGTTCACCACCTTGGCGGCGCGGCGCTGGTCGTCGGTCACCATGAGCGGGGGCACGCCGAAGACGCGGGCCGCGGTCTGGGCGTGGATGTCGTCGCCGCGGCGGAAGGCCTCGGTGAGCAGCTTGTCCTCGGAGAAGTGCGCCAGCAGGCGCAATTCGATCTGCGAGTAGTCGGCGGAGAGCAACAGGTTGCCGGGCTCGGCGATGAAGGCGGCGCGGATCTCGCGCCCCAGCTCCGTGCGCACGGGGATGTTCTGCAGGTTGGGATTGATGGACGACAGGCGGCCGGTGGCGGTGGAGGCGGGATTGAAGGTGGTATGCAGGCGCTGGTCGGCGGGGCTGACCAGCGCGGGCAGCGCGTCCACGTAGGTGGATTTGAGCTTGGCGAGCTGGCGGTACTCCAGCACCTTGCGCGGGACCTCGTGAGTAAGCGCGAGCTCCTCCATCACGTCCACCGCGGTGGAGATGGTTTTGCCCTTGCCGTACTTCACCGGCTTGGGCAGGTTGAGCTTGTTGAAGAGGACGTCGCCCAGTTGCTTGGGAGAGTTGATGTTGAACTCGTGCCCGGCGAGAGAGTGGATCTCCTTGGCCGTGGCCACGACCTCACGCTCCAGGCGCGCCGACATCTTGCCCAGCACGGCGGTATCGATCTTCACGCCCGCCTGCTCCATGCGGACAAGAACGGGGATGAGCGGCAGATCGATCTCGTCGTAGAGCTGGAGCAGGCCGGCCTCTTCGATCTCGTGGCGCAGGGCGGCGGCGAGGCGACCGGTGAAGTCGGCGGCCTGGGCCAGGTCGCCCGAGAGGTTCAGGCTGAAGCGGCGCAGCACGGCGTCGGCGAGACCATGCTTGGCGGTGGTGGGATTGAGCAGGTAGGAGAACAGCAGCGAATCGTCGCGCACGCCTTCGAGCGCGACACCCAGGGCTGCGAGCGCGTGGCGCGCGGCCTTGGAGTCGTGCACCGCCTTGGGCAGACCGGGATCGGCGAGGGCGGCGCGAACGCGTTCGGCGGCGGGGCCCTTCTCCAATGAGACGGTGAGCGCGGCGCCGGGCGCGGCCGAGATGGCCAGCTTCCTGTCCTCGGGCACGGGCGGCGCCAGCGGCAGCTTGCCCTTCTTCGCCGTCGGCTCTTCTTCCTCCTCTTCCTCTTCTTCTTCGGCCTCGAGGGCGGACTCGACGGCCACGGCGAGTGCGGCGCCCTTGGGCAAGGACGCGAGCACAGCCTCGACGTCGGCGGCGGAGCGGGCCTCCGCATACTCGGTCTTCGAGACCTCGAGCGAGGGCGCCAATTCGCGCAACATGCCGGTGAATTCCAGCTCGGTGAAGAGGGTGCGGGCGGCCTCGACGTCGGGGGGCTGCGGGCGCATGGCCTCGAGGTCGAGCTCCACCGGCACGCTGGTCTCGATGGTGGCCATCTGCTTGGAGAAGAGGATCATGTCGCGGTTGTTCTGGAGCGACTCGCGGTAGGTCTTCTTCTCGACCTCGGCGGCGCGTTCCAGGGCGGCCGAGAGCGAGCCGAAGCGCCGGATGATCTCCACCGAGCCTTTGTCGCCGATGCCGGGCGCGCCGGGGATGTTGTCCACCGAGTCGCCGCGCAGTGCCATCACGTCCACCACCTTTTCCGGTGGCACGCCCAGGATCTCTTCCACCTTGGCGGGATCGCAGATGAGGTTGTCCTTGGGCGGGTTGAGGACGTGGACCTTGTCGGTCACGAGCTGCAGCATGTCCTTGTCGCTGGAGACGACGAAGACGGGATGGGAGCGCGCGGCGGCCTGGCGGGCGAGCGTGCCGATGAGGTCGTCGGCCTCGTAACCCTGCATCTCCAGGATGGGAATGCGGAAAGCCTCGAGCGCGCGGCGGATGTAGGGAATCTGCTGGTTGAGGTCGGGCGGGGTCTCGGCGCGCGTGGCCTTGTAGCCCTTGTACTCGACCTCCTGGAAGGTCTGCGACTTGATGTCGAACTTGCGGACTGTGGAGACGGCGGCGGCCTGCTGGTCGCGGAAGGTGGGCCCGGCGACGTCGAAGACGGCGGCCAGGTATTCGGGGCGGAAGTCGGCGATGAGCTTGCGCAGCATGTTGACGAAGACGTAGGTGGCGGCGGTGGGCAGGCCGCTGCGCGTGGACATGGGCCGCTGGCGCGCCATGGCGTGGTAGGCGCGGAAGATCAGCCCCATGGCGTCGATGAGGAAGACGGGGGGCTTGGCGGCGGATTGAGGCTTCGCGGGCAAGGGCAAGTTTATTTAACCACAGAGGACACAGAGGATTGACCGATTGACGATTGACTCATTGACGATCATCGAGTGACGGAGCTGCCACGCTTTTTCAATCGTCAAACGTCAATGATCCAATCGTCAATCACTCAATGAGCATGCAGTCGCCGTAGGAATAAAAGCGGTAGCGCTCCTGGACGGAGTGCTGGTAGGCGGCGAGGACGCGCTCGCGTCCGGCGAAGGCGGCCACCAGCATAAGCAGCGTGGACTGCGGCAGGTGGAAGTTGGTGAGCAGAGCGCCCACCACGCGGAACTGGAAGCCGGGATAGATGAAGAGGTCGGAGGCGCCGGTCATGGGGGCGATGCGGCCCTCGGGCGACTGCGCCGCGGCGTACTCGAGAGTGCGGACGGTGGTGGTGCCCACGGCGACGATGCGGCGGCCGGCGCCGCGGGCGCGCTCGATGGCCCGGGCGGCGGCAGGCG
>DASPRL010000412.1 GCA_035624475.1 Terriglobales bacterium | reverse complement strand
CCGGA
Source organism: Terriglobales bacterium (assembly GCA_035624475.1). Classification (NCBI taxonomy): domain Bacteria; kingdom Pseudomonadati; phylum Acidobacteriota; class Terriglobia; order Terriglobales; species Terriglobales bacterium. The sequence continues at coordinate 3,473 of DASPRL010000412.1, read as the reverse complement.
GGCACCAGCCCCTTGTGGATCTCCGCCGCCAGCTCCATCTCCGCCTGCACCCGGAAGTGCCGCCGGCCCTCGGTGATCGCGAAATACAAGAAGCAGACGTACCCTCCTACCATCACCACGATGACCCCGAAGCCGTCGATTCCCAACCGGTAATCCAGGGCCGAGATCTCCGCCGGCCCCATCTGCCGGGGCGCCGCCTGCGAGGGGAAGCGGTTCGCGATCAGGCCGGTGAACAGGAACTGCAGCAGGAAGATCGGCACCATCGCCACCCAGGCGCGCCCGCGCAGCCGGAAGCCCGCCACCGCGTACAGGATGGCGAAGCCGCCGGAGAGCGCCACCGTCAGGATCAGCCGCGCCCAGGGCTCCTTGCCCATCGCCAGGATGTCGCCGATGAACCCGATGCTGCTGAAGAGGAAGAAGACGCCGGCGAGGAACAGGACCTTCGCGCGCAGGGGCGCGTGCTGCCAGGGCTGTTGGGGGTTTGCCATTCCGGGCAGGCAGCCTACCACACCCAAGTGTCAGCCGTCAGCCCGCAGCCCGCCGCCGGGTGCGGGCGCCCGCCTTCCGCATCTTATTGTGTGGGGCCGGGTTTAGACTGGGTGTAGGGACCCAGGTTCGAGCCAGTGGCCCCGCAGTAAGGGGGACGAACCCATGGTGCTTTCCAGGCGAACCACGGTGGCCCTGGTGGTAGGGCTGCTTCTTCTAATGGTGCCGGCGGCCTCGGCGCAACATCCTCACCGCCGCGGCATCGTCATCCGGCCGGTCAACCCGTACTTCTACTACGACCCGTTCTTCTACGGGCCCTATTACCCGTACTACTACGGCTACGGCCCCATGTACGTGCACCCGGAGCGGGTGGGCTACATCAAGATCGAGACCCACTTGAAGGACGCGCGCATCTACGTAGATGGCGGGTATGCCGGCGTCACCGGCAAGCTCAAGGAGTTCCCGCTGCGCCCCGGCACCCACGACCTGGTGGTGAAGGACGCCGACGGTCGCCCCATCTACCAGGAGCGCGTCGCCGTCTTCCTGGGCAAGACCACCAAGCTGCGCGTGGACTGAGGGAAGTAGCGCCGGTCTTAGCCGGCTTTCGCCGGCGGCACAGCCCGCTCCATCCGCTCCAGCAGCATGCGCCACATATCGATCTCCAATTCGAACTGGTGCTTCATGGCGCTATAGCCCGACGGCAGGTACACCAGGTTGGTCTGCATCTGCTCGAGCAGCGAGCGCATCCGCTTCAGGTCATCGCTGGGGGCGGCGGGCTGGTCGGTGCTGCCTGGAGCCGTTTGCCCCAGCAGCGGGCCGGCCAGCAGCAGGGCGGAGAGGGAGAGCGCTTGTCGGCGTCGCATAGATTCCACCTCTGCAGCCGATTGTAGACCCAGCCAGGCAGCGCGACTGCGGGGCGTGAAAGCCGCCCGAGACCCAACTGGGTACTGGGAACCGGGAACTGGGAACTCACTGGCCCCTCGCCCGCTCCCGGATCGCCCGCTCCGTCTCCCGCGCCTGCTGCTGGATGCGCTCGGGGAGGTCGGGCAGAGCTTGCTCGTAGGGTGTGACGTAGGGCAGGTCGTCCGGCGTGCCCACCAGGTACAGCGCGCGCAGCGCCTCCCACACCTGCTCGGTGCCGGGCGTGACCACCGCCAGCTTGTCGCCCACGGCCACCCGCGCTCCCGGCGTGGCCGTCACCGCCTTCACCTGCCCGGTGATGGGAGAGCGCACCTCGGTGGTCTGCCCGCCCTCCTCCAGCCGCACCAGCAGGGTGCCGTGCTGGATGGGCTCGCCCGAGCGCGCCGCCGCCGTCACCGTGCCCGCCACCGGCGCGGTCACCGTCGAGGGCTCCAGCATCTCCACTATCTGCGGTCGCCCGCTCGCGTCGCCGAAGCGCACCAGCGAGAGCGCCGCGTTCCCCCGCACCATCTCCGAAGAGTCGCCCAGCATCTTCAGCAGCGCTTGGTGGAACTCCGGCCGCGAGGGGTCTTTGCCCATCACCCAGGCGTCGGTGTTGCGGATCTCCTCCACCGGGTGCGAGGCCAGCCGCACCAGGTCGGGATACCACTGCGCCACCCCCGGCTGGTGCTTGTCTATCTGCTCCCCGATCTGCACCAGAGCGTGCTGGATGTGGCGCGGCTTCTGCTCGTCGTGCAGGTACTGGGCTATCTCCGCGTTCGTGAGCGGCCGCCCGAACCAGGTGGCCCGCCAGAACAGGAAGGGCATGAGCACGATCAGCCACGCCACCACGTAGAACAGGATGCGGTTGCGCAGCGGCATGCGCGGCTTCTTGCGCTTGGCCAGCTCCGCCTGCACCTGGCTGGACTCGATCTCTTCCGTGGGCGCTTCGCTGGGATCGGGCGGCTTGTTGGGATCTGCCATGAGGTCTGCGTTGCTGCTTGATGGAGTTAGGAGTTTGGAGTTAGGAGTTAGCGATTGCATCGCGGTCCTGGGCGCTAACTCCTAACTACAAACTACTGACTACGCCCCGAGTCATTCCTCCACGTCCGCGTCGAGCACGCCCTCCTGCTCAAGGTAGTGGCTCACCGCGTACTGCGCCAGCAGCGGCGTGGTCAGGGTGATGAGCGCGCCCCGCCACTCGCCCTTCGCATGCGGCGCCTTGGGATCGTGCTTGCACTCGCCGCTGGAGCCGTGCTGCGCCCCGTACTCCGCCTTCTGGATCTCCCCGAACTGCTGGATGCGCTGCCAGGCCTCGTCTCCCACCGTCCCGCTGAGATCGATCTTCAGCCGCACCTTGGCCATGCTCACCTCGAATCAGAGATGATAACAAACCACGGAGGACACAGAGGACACGGAGGAGACCAGAAAAGCCAACCACAAAGGACACGAAGGAACCACAACGGTCACAAGTCCAGCCCGGAGGGCGGTTGAGAATAGCCCAGGACGAAGCGCGCCCTGCGCGCGTAGTCCTGGGTAGGCTGCCGATAGAAACCCTGCGCGCGACCGAGCGGCAAGGCGTCAGCCGACCGCGAAGGAGCGCGCCGCCTCAGCGTGGAAAGAGCTGATACAGCATCACGTAGATCACCACCCCGGTCACATTCACGTACATCCACGTGGGATAGGCCCAGCGTGCCACGCGCCGGTGGCGCTCAAACCTCCCACGCAGCGCCAGCACCAGCGCCGTCGCTACCAGCGGCACGATGGCCGCCGCCAGCACGGTGTGCGTCCCCAGAATGGAGAAGTACACCGGCCGCGTCCACCCCGCGCCGCGAAATCGCACCGTCCCCACCTGCCAGTGGTAATAGAGATAGGAGACCAGGAAGAGGCTGGAGCAAACCACCGCCGCGATCATACACCGCTTGTGCGCCGCGATCCGCCTTTGCTGGATGAAGTGCCGCCCGCAGGCGATCAGCACCGCGCTGGTCCCGTTCAGAATGGCGTTCAGGGCAGGGAAGAAGGCGTAGGCGGCGGGGTCGGCCACGGAAGGAAGCCCTCAGGCCGCGGGCTTGGTGGTGCGCCGGTTG
>DASPRL010000411.1 GCA_035624475.1 Terriglobales bacterium | reverse complement strand
CAAACCGGCTTCTCCGACACGCTCTGGTACGGCGCGGACCACTTCAGTCCCTGCCGGCACGTGCAGGGTCTGCGCGCCATCGTGCGCTACCGGCCTTCCTCCGGCGGCGACGCCGGCGAGATCGCCGCGCTGGAACTGCGCGTGGACCTGCCCGAGCCCCCAGCGCCGCCCACGACGCCGCCAGCCACGCCGCCGACAAAGCCCTGAGCCGTCAGCGGCGGTCGGGGTGGGGCTCGAAGACCGGCTCCCGGCCGAAGACGCGCCGCCAGATTCCGGCGAAGCGCTCCCGGTCGGCCTCACTCTCGAAGGTGCACTCGAGCTGGCGATGGCGGAAGGCGGTGTGCCCGAGCTGCCCGGCATACTCGAGGGCGTACTCCCACCGCACCTCCATCCCCGGCAGGCCGTGGGTGCGCCAGGAGCAGACCACAGGCAGGTCGGTGGTCTCGGGACAATCCATTTGCGTGATCTCGGCGCCCAGCGCGGGAGTGCCGCGCCAGCCCGTCTGGACCCGGCGGACGCCGTCCTCGCTCCCGCCGCCCACCACCGGCGCCGGCAGGCCGAAGGCCGCTACCTCGTGGAAGAGAGTCTCCAGGAAGCGCTGCGGGCCGGGGGCCTCGCAGAGGGCGTTCCAGTCGCCGGTGCCGGGCTCATCGGGGGCGCCGCCTGTGAGGACCAAGCGCAGCATCAGGCCTCAAGCCAGCGCAGCCAGCAGGCCGGCGGGGGAGGCGTTGTCGCCGAAGGTCTGGCTGAGGTGGGCGAAGCGGTCTACATTCCCGGGAGCGAAGACGAAGCTGCCGCCCAGCTGGAAGGGATTGGGGCCAAGCTTGTGCTGGCGATGACCGGCGGCGCGGGCGCGGTGGCGGGCGCGCGCGTTGTAGCGGCGCAAGAGGTGCAGCAGATTGGCGCTGCGCAGGCCGGCGGCGCGGTAGGCCTGCCGCTGCTCGTCGATCAGCAGCGGGAAGGTGAGGCCCGTCTCTTCGCGGAAGAGGCGGGCATAGGCGCGGTCGCCCAGGCCGATGGCGGCCAGACTGGCGCCCTTCCCGCGGATGGCGGCTTCGTGCTCGCGCAACTGCGCGACGTGCTCGCGGCAGAAGATTCAGCCGTAGTGGCGGAGGAAGACCACGACCGCGGGAGCCTCGGCCCACAGCGAGCCCAGGCGCACTTCGCGGCCGTCGCAGTCGGGCAGGACCAGGGGAGCGAGGCGGGCGCTGAGCGTCTCGGGCATGGGGAGACATTCTGGCACAGCGGCAGGCAGTGCGCCAGAAGCTGCGGGTGGTGCGCGCGAGGTCCTTCGGTCCCGCGGCGCGGGACCTCAGGATGACGCCCAGCCGGCAGCCAAGGGTCCGGCGCAGAGCCGGACCCCGGCCGTCGTCTAGAAGGTGTTCTCGTCGGCCGAAGGGCCGTAGATGGAGGGGACGGGAACGTTGTTGAGGCGCAGGTAGACGCCCATCTGGGCGCGGTGGTGGATGCTGTGGTTCATCACGAAGCTGCGCAGGACGGCGATGCGGGGCAGGGAGAAGATGGTCTTGCCGGTGGCCAGCAGCGACCAGGGCTTCATGAAAGCGGCGTCGTCGTTGGCGGCGGCCAGCGCCTTGCGCCCGGCGGCCACGTTCTTGTCGAACAGGGCCAGCACCTCCTGGCGGTTCTTCAGCGGCGTGCTCTGCATGGGCTTGCCCTCGGGAGCGATGTCGAGGGACTCCTGGGTAAGGGCGTTGACCGTCCAGCCCGGCATCTCGGCCAGGTGCTGGGCCAGGGCGCCCAGCTTCATGGACTTGGGGTGCGGGGCCCACTCCCACTTGTCGTCGGGGACGCGCTCCAGGGTCTTGCGGGTGTTGGCCATTTCGTGGTCGAACTCGGGCAGCAGGGCCTGATTGATGGGCATGACGTCTTCTCCTTTATCCGTTGATGCGGGCGAGTATATTCGCCTTTCATTCGCCTTCGTGTCAAGCCTTTTGTGACCCTTAGGATTCCGGGAATCGGGGCGGGGATTCTTTTTCGGATCGGGTCATCGGGTCATTGAAAAGCCGTGCCGTCCCTTTGGGACGCGGGTCGTATCCCCGACGGTGTCATTCTTCCGCGAGCGAAGCGAGCGGGAGAATCTGAGGAAGGTGCTCGCGCCACCGCAGTGGTGGCGCAGGCGGCGTCGTCAGATCCTCCGCTCGGCTTCGCCTCGCGAAGGATGACAGTACCAGAGCATCTCTCAGCACCCAGCCCTAGTGCCCACGCACGAGATTGCTGCTCACTCCTCCTCCGGCGCCGGCTTGGCGGGATCGAGCGGGGGCAGACCCGCGGCCTTGAGCTGGTCGTTGAGGGCGGGCACATCGGTGGAGGTGAGCACGCCCCAGGACTTCATCACCGAAGAAAACTCCCCGGCCAGGGTGGAGGCCGCCTGTACCTGGGCGGCGGTGGGCGGGGCGTCGGCCTGGCCGATGGCGCCATAGAGCGAGCCGGCGGTGCCATTGACGCGGCCGAGCGTGGGCGCGGGCGTGCCGGTAGCGGCGGCGCCGCGCGGCGCCTGCATCAGGGCAGCGAGCTTCTGATCGAGGGCGTTCAGCGAATCCGCCAGCGGGCCGCTGGCCTTGCCGGCGAGCGCCTTGATCTGCGCCCGCAGCGAGCCCGCCTGGGCCATCGCCTGGTGGCTGAGCGTCGTCATGGAGGCCAAGTCGGTCTCCAGGTGGAACTGCTGCACCAGCTCTTGCAGCGGGAGGTTGATGCGCGGGTCCATCTTCACCGTGAGCTGCTTGGTGGTGGTCACACCGTTGGCGGTGAGGCGCACGGTGTACTGCCCGGGCAGGGCGTCAGGGCCGAGCGGCTCGCGCGGCGTGTCGCCGGGCACGGCGGAGATGGGGAAGCCGCGCTCGCCCGCGGGCGCGGGATAGTGCAGGTCCCAGACCCAGCGGTGCATGCCGGGAGCGGTGGAGAGGGTGCGGGGCCAGCGGATCCAGTAGAGCGGGATGAGCTGCTTCTCCATCTCGGCGCGGGTGAACTCGGGCGGGTCGTCGCTGGAGAAGCGGCGGACGAGGTTACCCTGGGGATCGAGGACCTCGAGGGTGACGGGACCGCCGGCGGGCTGCGCCAGGAAGTAGTCGAGCACGGCGCCGTCGGGGGGATTCTGGGCGGCGGGCTCGTCGGCGGGCAGAGGCGTGTCGGTGTTGGTGGAGCGGCGGACGCGGTAGGCGGTCGCAGGCTGGAAGAGGTAGGCAGCGGTGGCGCTCACCTGGGCGCCGGCCTGGCGCAGCGGGGTGATGTCGTCGAGGATCCAGAAGCCGCGGCCGTGGGTGGCCACGATGAGGTCGTCGTCGTGGATCCAGAGGTCGCGCATGGAGCTGTGCGGCAGGTTGAGCTGGAGCGACTGCCAGTGGTCGCCGTCGTCGAAGGAGACCCAGACAGCCTTCTCGGTGCCGGCGAAGAGCAGGCCCTTGCGCACGGAGTCCTCGCGGATGGTGTCGGCGGGCGCGTCGGTGGGCAGGCCGGTGGTGATGAGCTGCCAGGTCTTGCCGCCGTCGTGGGTGCGGTAGAGGCAGGGGCGCAGGTCGTCGATGCGGAAGCGGCTGACCGAGGCGTAGGCGCTCTGGTCGTCGAAGGGAGAGGCGGCGAGCTGCGTGACCTTGCTCCAGGGCGTGAGGTCGGGCGGGGTGACGTTCGTCCAGTTCTTGCCGCCGTCGCGCGTCACCCAGATCAAGCCGTCGTCGGTGCCCGCCCAGATCGTGTTCAGGTCATGGAAGGAGGGCGCGAGGGAATAGATGGCGCCGCGCTGCTTGGCGGCGTTGGAGTCCTTGGCGGCGAGGTCGCCCAGGCTGGCGGGCACGCCGTTGACGGGGCGCGCCAGGTCGGGGCTGATGGTCTGCCAGGAGTGGCCGCCGTCCGTGGTCTTGAAGAGCACGTTGGCGGCGTAGTAGAGCGTGTGCGGGTCCACCGGCGAGAAGAGGATGGGCTGGGTGCGCTCGGCGCGGTACTGCCCGCGCACCGGGATGGGCGTGACATTCTGCACCTGCCCCGTGCTCCAGTGGAAGCGCGAGACCTCGGTGCGGCCGGCGCCGTAGACGATGTCGGGGTCGAGCGGGTCGGGGGCGGCATAGCCGTACTCGATCACGCCCACCGGGTGCCACTCGCGGAAGGTGATCTCGCCGTCGTTGCCGCGGCTGGAGATGCACACCGAGCCGCTCTCCTGCTGCCCGCTGCAGATGCGGTAGGGAAACGTGTTGGAGGCCTGCACGTGATAGAGCTGGGCGGTGGGCTGGTTGTACCAGGACTCCCAGGTGCGACCGCGGTTCACGCTCACCACCGCGCCCTGGTCGCTGACCAGCAGCAGGATGTCAGGATTGTTGGGATTGATCCAGATGTTCTGGTAGTCGTCGCCGCCGGGCGCGCCGCGCAGGCTCATCCAGGTCTTGCCGCCGTCCTCGGAGCGCACGGTGACGATGCTGGTGCTGTAGACCACGTCGGGGTTCTTCGGGTCCACGCGCGGGATGGAGAGATCGCCGCCGCCGATCTTCATGGCAGGGCGCTCGTCGCTGGTGACCTGGTACCAGTGCTCGCCGGCGTCGTCGGAGCGGTAGAAGCCCAGGCCCTTGCCCGACTGGTAGCCGCTGGGCTTGGTGGTGGAGAAGCTGGCATAGAGGCGGCTGGGCAAGCTGGGCGCGATGGCCACGTTGATCTGCACCAGGTCGGCGGGCAGGCCGTTCGTGAGCTGGCGCCAAGTTTGGCCGCCGTCGGTGGATTTGAACAGCCCGCCGCCGGGCCCGCCGTAGGAGTTGGCGTCCTCCCAGGGTCCCTGACGCGCCTGCCACAGCCCGGCGTAGAGCACTTCGGGATTGGAGGGATCCATCTCGATGTCGGAGCCGCCGGTGTTCTCGTCCTTGTAGAGGACCTTCTGCCAGCTCTGGCCGCCGTCGGTGGAGCGGAAGATGCCGCGCTCGGCATTGGGACCGTAGGGATGTCCGAGCACGGCGGCG
>DASPRL010000410.1 GCA_035624475.1 Terriglobales bacterium | reverse complement strand
TTCAGCACCGGCTTGTGGCCGTGGGGATTGGGACCGTGCTCGTGCAGGGTGATGAGCCCGATCTTCTGCATGCGCTCGGCGGCCAGCGCCATGGGCAGTGCTCCTTCCACCTCCATCCGTCCTACCTCGGCCACCTCGCCGTTCTCCAGCGCGATCCAGATCTCCTCCAGCACCTCGTCGAACTGGAGTTCGTCGGCCATGGCGAAGATCTCCTGGGAGGTGATGCGGCCGTGGTGCAGGTCCACGCGGCGGTCGGCCAGCCGCGCCACCACCGGGTCGTGGGTGACCATCACGATGGTGCGCCCCTGCTGATGGAACTCGCGCAGCAGGCGCAGCACGATCTCCTCGTTCTGGGCGTCGAGGTTGCCGGTGGGCTCGTCGGCGAGGATGATCCTGGGGTCGTTGATGAGGGCGCGCGCGATGCACACCCGCTGCTGCTCGCCCCCGGAGAGCTGCGCCGGCAGGTGGCGGGCGCGGTCGCCCAGCCCTACCCGCTCCAGCGCCTCCAGCGCTTCCTGCTCGTCGGTCATGCTGTGGAAGTACTGCGCCAGCATCACGTTCTCCAGCGCGGTCAGGTAGGGGATCAGGTGGAACTGCTGGAAGACGAAGCCGATGGTCTCGGCGCGGAAGCGGTTGAGCTCGGCGGCGCTGAAGCGGGAGACGTCCTGGGCCTCCAGGCGGATCACGCCGGAGCTGGCGCGGTCGAGGCAGCCGACCAGGTTGACCAGAGTGGACTTGCCCGAGCCCGAGGGTCCCATCACCGCCAGCCACTCGCCCTGGGCCACCGCCAGCGATACCTCGTCCAGGGCGCGGAGGAGCCCGCCGTCGCCCTCGGCCTTGGCGGGGTAGGTCTTGCTCACGTGCTCGAGGACGATGCTCATCATTCACCTCGCAGGATCGCGGCCGGCTGTACCCGCCGCAGGATGCTCATGGGCAGCACCGCCGCGAGTAGCGCCACCGCCATGCTGCCGAGCACCACCGCGGGCAGCAGGCTGAACCGCGGCGTCACCGCCGTCTGGAAGTTGGCGTGGCCGATCCAGGCGGCCGCACCCACACCCAGGAAAAAGCCGAGCCCGGCCCCCAGCCCGCCCAGGGCGGCGGCCTGCGTGGCAAAGAAAACGTTCACCGTCAGGTGCGAAGCGCCCAGCGCCTTCATCACCGCGAAGTCCTTGCGGTGCTCCATCACCCAGGCGGTCAGCGTAGCCAGCAGGCAGAGCGCCGACGTCAGGAGGATCAGGGCGATGGAGGCCACCAGGGTGGAGCGGGTCTTGCCCAGCACCCGCGCCTCGCCCTCCTGGATCTGGCGCACCGGGCGGACCTCGATACCGGGGAGCGAGGCAGGGAGCCGGTCCATGACCTGGCGGATCTCGTCTTGGGAGCCGCTGGCAGCCACTTCGATGGTGGTGGCGCCCACGCCGGTCCAAGCCGTGAACTCAGGCAGGGACAGATACACACGGCTGTCCTCGGCGGCGCCCGTCTTCAACACCCCGGCCTCGGCCACGTGAACAGACTTGCTGCCGAAGCTCAGGTCAAAGGGCTTGCCGTCGGGCGCGAGCGCACCGGCGGCACGCACCCCGACCAAAGCGCCGCCGGGAGCTGCGGGCCACTTGGTCACGGCCCAGAAGCGGTCTAGCTTGCGGACGCGCGCGAAGTCGGTGCCCGCGACCACCACCGGCGAGCCGTCGCTGCTCTTGGCGATGACATAAGCGAAGGGCGCCGCGGTGCCGCGGCCGGCCAGGGCGGCATCGACTTTGGCCAGGGCATCCGGGGGCAGCGGCTGACCCTGGGGCGCCACCACGATCAGGTTGGCGCCGTAGCCGCGAAACTCGCGCTCCAGCTTGGCCTGCACGTCCACATAGAGGTTCAGCATGGCGGCCGTGGCGGCCGAGGCCACCACGATGGCCAGCAGCGCGGTGAGGGCCCGCCCACGGCGTACCAGCATGGCCCGCCAGAGCAGGCGCACGAACATGCCGGCCCGGCTGCCGGAACGTGCGGAGCGCGGCTGCCCGTCGCCGTTCATGCATCCCCTCGCAGCACCAGCGCCGGCTCGAAGCGCAGAGCGCGGCGGATGGATGCCGCGCTGCCGGCGAAGGTCACCGCCACCGCCACCCCAAGCACCAGAGGGAAGAGCACCGGCTGCACCGCGACACTGGAGGCGAAGATGGAGCGGGCGATGCCCTGGGCCAGCAGCAGGCCGGCGGCGTAGCCCGCCGTCCCGCCCAGCAGGGCCAGCAGCGCCGCTTCGGTGAAGAAGAGCGCCGCCACCGCCGCGTTGCCCGCGCCCATGGCCTTCATCAAGCCGACCTCGCGCCGGCGCTCCAGGATGGCGGTCGCCATGGCGGCCGAGACCGCCAAACCCGCCGCCAGCAGCGCCGCCAGCGTGATCAGCAGCATCAGCCCCTGGATCCGGGAGAGCACCGTACCCTCATTCTGCGCCACCTGCCGGATCTGCTCGGCGCGGGCGTGCGGCAGGACCTCCTGGATCTGGAAGGCGATGGAGTTGGCGTAGGGCGAGCAGTACCAGCGATCGCGCACCTCCGGGCTCATGGAGGCGGGATCGCGGCGAGCCAGTTCGTCCTCGGGCTTGGTCAGCGCGCTCACGAAGACCTGGCGCACCGCGCCCGGGCGCCCGGCGATGGCCTGGGCCAGGCTCAGCGACCCCACCAGCCCCTGGTTCTCGGCGGGACTGGCGGAGAGGATGCCCGTGACCTCGGCCTCGCGCCCAGCCACCTGCACGTGGTCTCCCGGTTTCAAGCCTAGCTTCCGGGCCAGCTCCTCACCCGCCAGCACCTGGCCGGAGTCGTCCGCCGGCCACGCTCCTTCGACCTTCCACCAGGGATGGGTGGTGCGCACGCCGGTGGTGAAGCTGTCGTCGCCCAGCTTGAGTGGCTTGGCGAAGTAGGTGCCCAGCAACGGCACGTCGGGAAGGGAAGCGCCGCCCGCGGTCACGGCGGCATGCACCGGGAGGAAGGGCGCGAAGCCCAGGATGTTGTGGCGCCAGAAGGTGCCCTTGATCTTAGGCAGGTCGGCTTCGTTCAGGTAGGCGCCCTGGCTCACCGGCTTCAGGTCCACGCCGCCCACCTGCACGTCGAGGGTGTCCTCTTCGGGATAGACCACGATGTTGGCGCCGTAGGCGCGCAGTTCGCGGTTCATCTTGTCGCCGATGTCGGTGGCCACGGCGATCATGGCGGTGGCCACAGCCACGCCCAGAGCGACGGCGACCCCGGCCAGCAGCTTGCGCTGCTTCTGCCGGCGGAAGGACTCGAAGACCAGGCGCAGGAACATGGCTCACTTTGCGAAGTACTTGGCCTCAGCGGCCAGGTCGGATTGCGTGATCTCGACCGCCGCGGCGGTGATCGTGGCCTTCAGCGGGATGGGATTGCAGCCGCCCGGCTGTCCCACCGACATGGGATTGATGGGCGCGGCGCAGTTCTTGCAGATCATCCCGGTGCTGGACTTGTAGAAGCCCACCGCCCCGCAGATCTCGCAGGCATCGTAGACGGTGGCCACCTTGCCGTCGGGCTTGCGGTAGAGCAGGAATCGCACCGGGACGCCCTGGATCTCGGCAACATAGCGGTGCAGATCGCCGTCCGCCAGCTGCGAGAGCGGGATCACGATCCTGCCGTCGTGGAATTCCACCTGGGTCGCCGGGGAGAGGGCACTCACGCTGCGGGTGTAAACGAACTGCGCCGTCACCATCACGATGAAGAGGAACGAGCTGACGTACACCGCGGCCATCCACAGGCGCTCGCGGCGGGCGCTCCAGGCGGCCTTGCGCCGGGCCGCCGGCGAGCCGGATTCCGGCAGGGGGGCCCGCCGGCGCCCTTCGAAGAGGATCATCAGCCCGGCCAGCGCCAGGATGGTCACGAAGAAGAAGAGGTCGTTGCGCACGATGGGCCCGATCACCGCCATCTCCCGGCGGCTGGAGGGCAGGATGCCGTTTTCGCCCAGCTCGTGCACGCCCGAGACCACCAGTTGCGCCACCACGAAGAGGAGGATCACCGTGGTCACGCGGAAGAATTTCTGCAGGTTGATGCGCACGCTGCCCTTCACGAAGGTCACGCCGAAGACCACGGCCAGCCCCACCCCCAGCAGTGTGCCCAGGAAATTCATGAGCTGGGTGGAGTTCAGCGACACGGCGGAGAGGATCAGCACCGTCTCCACGCCCTCGCGCAGCACCATGAGGAAGATGAAGGCGAACAGGCCCAGGCGAGAGCTGCGCCCGGCTAGGGTCTCGACCTTGGTCTCGATGTCGCCCTTGAGGCGGCGCGCGGTGCGCATCATGAAGACGATCATGGTGGCCACGAAGAAGGCGGCCGCCAGCATCACCCAGCCTTCGAAGAGGTCCTGGTTGTAGGCGGTGCGGGAGAGGGCGACGGCGACGCCGACGCTGGCCAGCAGGGCGGCCACCAGGGCGGCGTAGACGGGCTTGCGCAGGTCGGGGCGGCCGATCTTGGCCAGATAGACCAGGGTGATGCCCACGATGAGGGCGGCTTCCACGCCTTCGCGCAGGGTGACGGTCAGGGCCTCGAGCACCGGGACTCCACGATTATGAAAATGAATTTCAATTTCACTTTCATAGGATACCCGCCGCGCGCGAAGCCGGTCAACCGCGGCCGTCACACATGTGTGTGACGCATGAACGCGGGGCTACAGCCCGCGCAGGAAGCGCTGCGCCTCCGCCCGCTGCGGGAACCGCTTCTCCTCCTGTCGGAACTCCCGCGAGTGCACCGCGCGCCGGCTGCCCCGCAGCCTCACCGGGTGCGTGAGGTGCAACATCTCGTGGTAGACGAGGTACTCCACGGCGCAGGCGGGGACGTGCGCTTGGTCGAAGATGCGGCTGATCACGATGGCGTTGTGGGCGGGGTCGTAGTGGCCGAGGCTCGCCCGGGCGTGGTCGCGGCTCCAGGCCAGGCGAGGCTGCGCCAGCAGACCCCGGAAGAAGCGCTGGTTCAGGCGCTGGAAGATGGCCTCCAGGTCGTAGATGTGACCCCGCGCCGTGCCCAGGCGCTTGCGTCCGCGCATCTGCCGCACCAAGTGCGCTTTGGCCACCAAGGCCCGGCTGGCCACGTGGCGGCGGTAGCGCGCGGCCTGGACCCGCTCCACGGGACGGCGGTAGAGCTTGGCCAGAAGGATGTGGGCCAGGGCCCGCAGCACCGCCTCGGGGGCGCCCTCCAGCAGATCGGAGAGCCGCGCCCGCACCTGCCCGTCGCGCAGGCGGATGCTGTGGTTGACGTTGGCAAAGGGGCGGAACTCGACCGCGAAGCCCGGCAGCGGCGCGCGCGGGCGCAGGTGGCGGTAGCTCTCCTCAAAGATGGTCCGGAGTCGGCGCGTCACGTGGGTCTGGCTAGATTAGCATGGGAAAACAAGGGAGTCAGGAGTTCGTGGTCAGGAGCCAGCCAATCCGCAGCGCGCAGCCTCTGTCCCTGACTCCTGGCGCCTGACTCCTGACTACTTGCTCTTCTGCTTCTTGCGCTCCGCCGCCTGGTTCTGCTCTTGCAGCAGATCGTGGGCCAGTTCGTCGTTGCTCTTCACGCTGTCGAGGGTGTCGTCGAGGATGAACTGAAACTCCTGGTACGCGGCGGCTTGGGCGGGGGCGGAGGCCTGCTGCTTGAGCGCTCCCAGGCGCGCCGTGAAGTCGCCGTCCATGGAGATGACCTCGCGCAGGGGCTTACGCATGTCCTGCTCACGCTTGGCGAAGGACTCCAGGTTGCCGCTGATCTCGTCCACCAGGCTCTCGAGATCTTCCAGCGCGGCATGGACCTTGCGGCCACGCTCCCGGGGAGAGAGCCCGGCATCGGCGCGCGCCTTCTCCACCGCCTCCATGCGCGCGTGCGCGAAGAGGATGTAGAGCTTGAGTTTGGCGGCAGGGTCCTGGGAGACTTCGCGCAGTTGGTCGGTCTCAGCCTCGGTGAGGGGGTCGTGGCGCACCTGGGCGGGCGACGCGGGCGCGGCCAGGGAGGCCAGCAGCAGCAGGAGCGCGGCTTGGGT
>DASPRL010000409.1 GCA_035624475.1 Terriglobales bacterium | reverse complement strand
ATGAGCATTCCTTATCACCCGCTCTACGGACCCATGCTGTTAATGAGCGCGGTGGTGGCCGCACAACAGCTTCTCGGCCTTTCCGCTTATCGTTACGCGACCTGGACGGAGGCGCTGCGCTACGTGGCCTACGCCATCCTGGCTCTGGTGGCGGGGCAGTGCCTGGGCCTGCGGGGACGCATGAAACAGTTCGCCCTGGTGCTGACCGTCTTTGCCTTCCTGCTGGCCTTCCTGGGGATCGCGCAGGACCTGCTCCCTAACGGCAAGCTCTACTGGCTGCGCACGCCCCACGTGGCCGGCTGGATGTTCGGACCTTACGTGAACAATGCCCACTACGCCGGCCTGATGGAGATGCTGACGCCCTTCCCCCTGGTGCTGGCCATGACGCCGCACTTCAAGGGAGGGCAGCGCATACTCATCGCTTTCGCCGCCGTTGTCGCAGGCAGCTCCATCTTCTTCTCCGGCTCGCGCGGGGGGATGGCCGCCTTCGCCGCCGAGGTCCTGTTCCTGGGCTGGATGCTGATCCGCCGGAGGAAGGGCTATCGCACGGCGCTGGCGCTGATGGCGGTGGTGCTGCTGACCGCTGTCTTCCTGATGCTGTTTGCCAAGCAGCGGGTCTTCCAGCAGATGGCCACCTTGGACGCTCCCCTGGCGGAGAACGCCGCCGGCATGCGCCTGCACATCGACCGCGATGCCCTGCGCATGTTCGCCTCCCGCCCGCTGCTGGGCTGGGGCCTGGGCACGTTTCCTTACTTCTATCCCCAGTTCCGCAGCTTCTACACCAACACCTTCATCAACGAAGCGCACAACGACTACCTGCAGTTCCTGGTGGAGACCGGGGTGTTGGGATTCGCCGCCTGCCTGTGGTTCCTGGTGGCGCTGGTCCGGCACGGGATGAAGCGCAGCGCGCACTGGCAGGAGAGCGTCACCCATGCTGTGCGCCTGGGGGCGCTGGCCGGCTGCGCCGGGCTCCTGGTGCACAGTTTCTTCGACTTCAACCTGCAGATCCCGGCCAACGCCGCCATCTTCTACGTGCTGGCGGTGACGGCGACGGCGCCCCGCGAAGACAACAACGTGATCCGCTGGCCGGGGGAGAAGGCGGCTTGAACCTCCGCTCCATATTGGGAAACTCTTTCGCGGGGATTGCGAGCGCCGCCGCCTTCTGCCACAATAGGCGGCGACTTGGCTCCGCATTGATGACGCTGGTTCTCCCCGCCTGGAAGTCTCAGTTGTATGCCAAAACTCGAGTACATTGCTGGTGCAGTCCCTGCGAGCGACCGGTGCAACTGGGAGTGAATCATGGCCACGCCTGATCGCAACTTCCCGGCCGAATCGTCGGCCGTGGACGGGTCGCCGACCTGGCGCCTGGGACGCAAGCTCCTCGAAGCCCTGGGCCGTGCCTTCGACCGGCTGCCGGCATCGTTCTACGGCCGCGGCGTGCAGATGGCGCTGGACGCGTGCCTGTGCGCCTTAGCTCTCTACCTGGCCTTCCAGTTACGCTTCGATGGCGCCGTTCCCCACAGCTACCGGGTGGTGATGTGGACCTGGATCCTGGGACTGGCGCTGGCGCGGCCCCTGGTCCTGCTGGCGCTGGGCGGTTACAGCGGCATCTGGCGCTACTTCAACCTGCACGATGCCACGGTGCTGGTCTTCACTGCCCTGCCTCCCACCGTCGGTCTCCTGGTCCTGCGCTACGGATTCACGCAGAAGTGGTGGGCGCGGGTTCCGACCAGCATCATCCTGATCGAGTACGGCGTCTTTCTGGCCCTGGCCGCCGGCCTGCGGGTGTTGCGCCGCACCACCTTCGAGGCCTCGCCGCAGTCGCGTGCGCAGCGGGTGCGGGCGCTGCTGGTGGGCAACGATGCCACCTTGCCGGCGGCCCTGCGCCACCTGGGCGGGCATCGCGAGCTGCAAGTGGTGGGACTGCTCGCCCCCGAGCCCGGACTGCACGGCCGGCGCATCGGCGGCTGCATCGTGATCGGCGAACCCAGCGGCCTGCCACGGCTGCTGGCGGCCAAGACCGCCGACCTGGTCCTGATCGCCGACGCGCGCGCGGACGCGATCGGCGAGGTGGTGGCCACCGCCACGGAGTTCGGCGTGGACGTGCGCCTGCTGCCTTCGGCCGGAGACGTGATCCGCGGGGACGTGCGGGTGGCGGCGCAACCGGCCCCGGAAGCGGTGCTGAACGGCCGGGCCGCCGCTGCCAGTCCTCACCCGGCGGTGCTCGAATGCTTCCGCGGCCGCAGCGTGCTGATCACGGGGGCGGGCGGCTCCATCGGCGCCGAGCTCAGCCGCCAGGTGGCGGCCCTGCCCGCGGCCCGCCTGATCCTGCTCGATCGCGACGAGAACTCCATCTTCGAGATCAGCCACCAACTGGGCGAGGCCAGCGTCCGCCCGCAGGTGGTGGCCATGGTGGGCGACATCCGCGACGCCGCCCTGCTGCGCCAGCTCTTCTTCGACCACCGGCCGCACATCGTGCTGCATGCCGCCGCCTACAAGCACGTTCCGGTCATGGAGCAGAACTGCTGCGAGGCGGTGCTCAACAACGTCTTCGGGACGCGAGCCGTGCTCGACGCTTCCATCGCCTTCCAGGCGGAACGCTTCCTGATGATCTCCACCGACAAGGCCGTACACCCCACCAGCGTGATGGGAGCCAGCAAGCGCATCGCCGAGATGCTGGTGCAGGCGCGGGCGCTGGCCCCGGAAGGCGGCACCCGCTGCGCCTGCGTGCGCTTCGGCAACGTGGTGGGCAGCCGCGGCAGCGTGGTCCCCATCTTCCTGCGGCAGATCGCGGAGGGCGGGCCTATCACCATCACCGACGAGAACATGACGCGGTACTTCATGACCATCCCGGAGGCGGTGCACCTGGTGCTGCAGGCGGCCACGCTGGGCTCGCGGGGGGACGTCTACATGCTGGAGATGGGCGATCCGGTCAAGATCACGGCGCTAGCCCGCAAGCTCATCGAGATGTCGGGCCTGCGCCCGGACAAGGACATCGAGATCCGCATCGTGGGCAAACGCCCCGGCGAGAAGATCACCGAGCAACTGTGGGTGGAGGACGCCGAGGTGCGTGCGACCGGCTTCCCGCGCGTGCTGCAAGTGTCGCCACCCTCCCCTCTGTCCGAGATCGCCTCCCGGCTGGGCGCGTTGGAGCAGGCCGCCCTGAACCGGGATGAGGCCAAGGTGCTGGCGACGCTGCGGGACCTTCCCATCGGCTTCCAGCGCACGGAGAGCGCCCGCCCCGTGGTCAACAGCCCCTCTTAATTCACCCCTCTTTCGGGTGTCTTGCCGCAAGCGCCTGGATGCGCCTCTACCCCTCCCGCTGGGCCCGGCAACTGATAGAAAACGAACGATTTCACACCACGTTAACAGAGTGGGTGCCCGAAGACCATGTACCAGCAAGGTTCTTGACTCGCGCATCGGGGCGCGATATGTTCTCGCAATCGTGGTAGCACACAGCCCGTCCCAGGGCGCATGGTAGTAGCCGGCGGCCCGTCAAGCTCAAGGGCAGCCGGTACCCAGCATGCAGGAATCCGGAGGGTGATATATGGAGTACACACGAACCCGTGTCGGTAGCCCGCTTCCTCTCTTGCGCCACTCCTGTCTGCTGCTTGCGACTTTGGTCGGTCTCTCGGTCTTGTCCGCAGCCCAAAGAAAAACCGTAGTCAAGCACGCGGGTGGCCCTGTGGACTGGAGCAGCCAGCACCTGATCTTCACGGCTCCCACCTCCCGCGCGGCGCTGGCCCGCAATGCGGCCGCAGCCAGCGATCCCCGGGCCATCCACAGCTCGCTGATCCACCACTTCTCGCTGAGCGCGCCAGCGGTTGCCCCGGGTCGCGGGGGAGCGGCCCAGCGGCCTCCCCGGCTGGTCACCCAGGTGGACTGGAGCGTCTCGCTGGGGGCGGGCAACGTTGCGCCCAGCATGTCTCCCGCCAAGTACGGCGCCGATTATTCGACGGCCGACTGCACCAAGGACTTCGTTGTCTTCGGGCTCAACGTACCCGGAACCACCGGTGGGCAAGCCAACCTCATCGCCTTCAACAATCTCTATAGCGGCGCGGGGACCTCGCTCTGCGGCATGACCGCACCCACCGTCTTGTTCAGCTACAACATCAGCACGGTCGGGGGCAGCATCCTGACCTCGCCCTTCATCACCCTGCACGGCGACCGCATCATCTTCGTGGAGAGCACCCCGACCGCGATGGTCCTGCACTCGCTCACCTGGCACGCGGGCGAGGGGACGTCGGCGACCAACGCGGCGGCGCCGGCGAATCGCTGCAACCTGGATCTGGGGCCCTGCGTGTGCCCGCCGCTGGTCTCCTGCGACCGCACGCTCACGCTCAACTCCACCATCGGCAGCACCGTCTCCTCGCCTTTTCCCGATTACCACAACGACTACATCCTGGTGGGCGCGGATGACGGCACGCTGTACAAGGTCCTGGGCACCATGTTCGACTCGCCCAGTATCGTGTGGACCAGCCCGGTCTCCGGAGGCGTCCTGACCGCCCCGGGGATCATGTTCGACGGCTCCAGCAACGAGACGGCCGTGTACGTGGGCGACGACAGCGGGGTCCTGTACAAGGTGGACCCGTCCACGGGCGCGGTCGCGGCTACGACCCTGACCGTGGGCGGAGGCTTCCCCAACGGCGGCCTCCTCGACGGGCCCATCGTGGACAACAGCAACGCCGCTGTCTTCGCCTTCTCGGCCAATGACGGCACCAGCGCCGTGGTCGTGCAGGCGGACCCGGACCTCAACGAGATGCGGCGGGACCAGATCGGAACGTCGGTAGCCAACGGGCTCACGCCGGCGGTGAACATCCACACCGGGATGTTCGACGACAATTACTTCAACGACCCCAACACCGGCTTCCTCTACGTCTGCGGAACCAACGATCCCAACACCCGCCCCATCCTGTATCGCTTCGGCTTCACTTTGGGGACGATGAACTCGAGCAACGACGGCACCCTGCAGCTCACCAACGCCGCCGGGGTCGAGTGCTCCCCCCTCACCGAGGTCTTCAACGGCAACATCAGCGCCCATCAGGACACGCTTTTCCTGGGCCTGCTGGGCGGCTGCGGCGTCAACGGCTGTGTCCGCGACTATAACCTGGCCATCCCCAACGGGACCCCGCCTCCGCTGACGCTGATGCCCACCACCTTCCTGCGCTCCGTGAATGAGTCGGGAGGCACCAGCGGCATCATCGTGGACAACGTCGATCCCAGCCCCCAAGCTTCCAGCATCTACTTCAGCACGCTGGGAGCCAGCAAGCGTGCGGTCAAGCTGACGCAGTCGCTGTTGAACTGACCAGGCGGGCGGCGAACACGGAGGCCCGGTCGGGAGGCCATTGTTGGCGCGGCGGCTTGGGGGACGCCGCGCGGCTACTTCTTCCCTGACGAGGCATTCAGGAACGGCGGCGCCGGGACAGTCGCTCGCCCGTCGCTCTGCCCATTCTGCTGGCGCTTGTCCTTGATGACGTCGCGGATGATGTCGTCGAGCGAGCGCGTGGGCTTGTAGCCGAACCACTCCCCGGCCTTGCGGATGTCGGGCACCCGTCGCTCCATGTCCTCGAAGCCCTCGGCGTAGGCTTCGGCGTAGGGCACGTACTTGGTGGAACTGCGCGAGCCGGTGAGCGCGATGACGCGCTCGGCCAGCGCCTTGATGGTGATCTCCTCGATGTCTCCCAGGTTGAAGATCTCGCCGGCGGTGCGATCCTGGGCGACGCAGGCCAGCATGCCGGTCACGATGTCGTGCACGTGGCTGAAGCAGCGCGACTGTTCCCCGGTCCCGAACACGGTAAGCGGCTGCTCGGCCAGGGCCTGGCGCACGAAGGTGGGCAGCACCATGCCGTAGTGCCCGGTCTGGCGCGGGCCGGCGGTATTGAACAGGCGCAGGATGGTCACCGGCAGCTTGCGCTCGCGGTAGTAGGCCAGCGCCAGGAACTCGTCCACCGCCTTGGAAGCGGCGTAGCTCCAGCGCGAGTTGTAGGTGGAGCCCAGCACCAGGTCGTCGGTCTCCGAGAACGGCACCTTGGTGGCCTTGCCGTACACCTCGGAGGTGGAGGTGATGACCACGCGCTTGGACTTCTTGGAAGCCAGCTCCAGCACCAGCTCCGAGCCTCTCACGTTGGTCTCGATGGTGCGGACGGGAAACTCCACGATGCGGCGCACCCCCACCGCCGCGGCCAAGTGGAAGATGACGTCGGCGGAGTCCACCAGTTCCGCCAGCAGCGGCCGGTTGAAGATGGTGTCGATGCGGTAGGAGAAGGCGGGATGGTCCTTCAGGCCGTCCAGGTTATCGATGCTGCCGGTGGAAAGGTCGTCGATGGCGAGCACCCGGTGGCCCTGCTCCAACAGGCGTTCCGCCAGGTGGGAACCGATGAAGCCCGCGCCGCCCGTGATCAAAGCCCGCATTCATCCTCCCGCAGCCGGTTTTGTCAGGCCGAAGCTTAGCATTGTACCCTGCCTCGCTGTCATCTCCGCCGACACCCCTGCCCGGAGGTTCCCCGGAACGGGATGGGGCTGCGGAGAGCGGCTCACGGGAGCGGGGGAGGAGGCTGGTCATAGAGGAGCACCCGGCCGCCGGGGTTTTGGGCGGAGGGAGCGAAGACCCGGGCGTACTGCCCTGGATCCATGGTGAAGGTGACGACGGTGGTGCCGCCCCCTGGGTTGCCATAGAAGGCGCTCACGGAGTGAGGACCCCGGTAGGGAGTGCCGACCAGCAGTGCGTACTGGCTCTGGGCATGGTAGCCGGACCCGCCGTCCACCACGCGGGTATAGGTCACCGGCTGCGGACCGAGCGACGCCTGCGGCCGCACTCGGACCACCCGCCCTTGCTGGTTTCTCTCCCCGTTCGGACCCAGCATCTCGATGGACACGAAGGCGTTCGCGGGGGCCGGGGAGGCATTGATGAGATAGTAGGGCTGATTGAATCCCGGCCAGGAGTAGATGATGTCGATCTTCCCGTCGCGGTTGATGTCGCCAAAGGCGATCTGCCCGAAGAACAGCTCCGGAACATCCGGCGGGGAGACCCGTTCGTAGCCGTGGCCGGTGTTGCGGAAGAAGGTGGCGGGATATGCGGGGCTCCCGGAGCCGCTGGCTGCGGTGATGATGTCCTCCCGGCCGTCGTTGTCCATGTCGTAGGCATTGAGGCCGAAACTGCTCTGGAAGGGCACGGGCTGGTAGTCCGGCGCGCCGGTGGAGAAGAAGGGATGCCCGGTTCCGTCGGTGGTGGTGCTCTGGGCGACGAAGGACGGGTGCGTGGAGGTCCCGACATTCTGATAGAGCGTGGGCCCGTCCGGCGGGGGCGGTCCGAAAGGAGGCGGGGGCCCGCCACCCCAATTCTGTACCACCAGGTCCAAGAGGCCGTCATTGTTCCAGTCCAGGAACTTGAAACCCTCGTCGGCGCGGTTCCCCGCCCCCGGAAACTCCTGGGTTGGGGGAGGGGGCAGACCGCAACTGCAATCCTGAAAGTGGGGGATGCCGTTCGCGTCCACCGACTCATTCAGAAGCAGGTGTCCTCCCACGTAGAGGTCGACAAGTCCGTTATCGTCGATGTCGGCCGCTTCCGCCCCCTCCGGCTGGATCCCGGGCGCAGCCGTGAAGTCCACCCCGGCCGCCGCTGCTACCTCGCGAAAATGTCCGGTCCCATCGTTGAGCAGCAGATAGGCCTGGGGCGCGTTGGGGCACTCCGGGTCGGTGCACGGTTCAAAATCGTAATAGGGAAGGAAGATGTCCACATAGCCGTCGTTGTTGAAGTCGGCGACGACCAGACCCTCACCGCGCCCGCGAAAATCGAAGTCGGCGAGGCCGGGTCTTCCTGGAAGTGGCCGCTGCCGTCGTTGAAGTAGAGCAGGGCGCGCGTGTCGACGTCGGTGCTGGAGTAGCCCTGAGCGATCAGGTCGGGGCTGCCGTCGCCGTTGAAGTCCGCCACGCGAAGATCGTCCGGCCGGCCGTCGACCAGCAGCCCGTCCAGCCCCATGCTGCTGGGGGACACCGGGAGCAGGTTCCCGGCGCCGTCGTTCAGGGTTCCCACGGTCTCCAACCAGCCGTCCCCGTTGCCATCCACCACCACCGCGGGAGCGATCGGGCTGGAGACGTTCTGCGGCGAGGGAGCAAAGCGGATGGTCGAGACCGGGCCGGGCGGGGCCGTCGGCGGCGGGGCATCCGCGATCCCGCTGCTGTTCCCGGAGCCGCCGCAGCCGCTGATCCCCACGGCTAGCCCGAGCAGGAGCCCCCACGGCAGGAGTGGCTTGGCGTCGATCGGCATCGTCCCCCCTGAGGCAAGCTCCGTTCCAGCCTTGGAACCTGCTCAGACGCTCAGAACCCAGGTTCGTGCCGGAAGTTGCGACTTCTTCCTGGGCCGCCGGGTACGAGCACCTCCGCCCGGAGACGGAGTGGAGCGGGAAGGATGCGCCGGGCCGCTATAATGCCGCATGGCCGACGGCCCCGCCGCCGCCCCCCGGGCGGCCTACCTTCCCGCTCTCGACAGCCTCCGCTTCTTCGCTTTCTTCTCGGTCTTCCTCACCCACACCCTGCCCAAAGGACACGCCTTCTACGCCGCGCATGGACTGCCCACGGCGGTAGGCGACTTTGCCGCCGCCGGGGGCTTCGGCGTGGACCTCTTCTTCGTCCTCAGCGGCTACCTCATCACCGATCTGCTGCTCAAGGAGCGCGACCAGTCCGGGCGCGTGGACGTGAAGGCCTTCTACGTACGCCGCATCCTGCGCATCTGGCCGCTCTACTTCCTGGCGCTGAGCTTGGGCGTTTTGTTCACCGTGCTGCACTGGGAGGCCCTGACCCTGCGCGACGTGCTCGGATTCAGCCTGCTGGCCGGAAACTGGATCTGCGCGCTCTACGGGTATCCTTTCTCTTTCATCTTCCCGCTGTGGTCGGTCTCCATCGAGGAGCAGTTCTACCTGAGCTGGGCGCTGGTGGTGCGGGCGCTGGAGCGCCGGGGGCTGGCGGTGGTGGCGGCAGGGGTGATCGTGGCCGCCAACCTGGCGCGGGCGCTGGCGGTGTGGCACCGAGCCACGCCCGAGTACATCTGGTGCTCGACCTTCACCCGGCTGGACCCCATCGCTCTTGGCATCCTGCTGGCCATCGGTCTGCGGGGAAGGCTGCCCGACCTGGCCGCCTGGAAGCGCGCCGCGCTGTTCGCTGCCGGAGTCGCCCTGTGGACCCTGGAGGGACGCTATCTGCTTCCCCACCCCAGCGCGGCGGCGGTCCTGCTGCAATACCCGCTGGCGGCGCTGGCGGCGGTCTTGATGTTCCTGGCGGCGCTGGGCCCCGCCGGAACCACCGGCCGGCTGCGCGGCCATCCCGCGCTGGTCTACCTGGGCCGCATCTCCTATGGCCTTTACGTCTTTCACTACCTGGGCATCAACACCGCGCGCCACTGGTTCGGGCTGGGAGAGCAGACTTCGCTGAAGTTCGCCGGCTTCTGGTTCGGCTCGCTGGCGTGGACCGTGGCTGCCGCCGCGCTCTCCTATCGCTGCTTCGAGAGACCCTTCCTGCGACTGAAGGGACGATTCAGCCGGGTGGCAGGTAACCCACCTTTGCGGGGGTAATGGGTGATTTCTTACTTCGCATGCAGGAACCATCCCGCCATGTAATCAACTATCGTTTGTACTTTCAATAAGTTACGGGTGTCTGACCTTTGGCGACCTAGTTGCTGCCGAAGTAACGGATACTGGTCCTCAATGCCACCGGAGGAACGCGTCATGAAGTCGAAGGAGACCAGGCGGGACATCAGGCTCCCGGTCAAGCTGGGAGTGGTGGTCAACGTGGAGGACCGCAAGGTCCAGGCCCACAGCCTGGACATCAGCGCCGGGGGCATGTCGCTGAAGGTGGAGGAAGCTCCCCGTTCGGCTCCCATGCTGCTTTCTTTCAGCTTGCCGCAGAAGGAAACCATGACCGTGACCGCCGCCCCTTGCTGGACGCATCCCGAGGACCGCACCTTGGGGGTGCGCTTCGGTCCGCTCGACGAGCGCCGGCTGGAAGTGCGCGACTGGATCGAGCACTACCTGCGGAAGGCGCCGCGGTAAGCGTCAGTCCTTGGGGCGCTTCTCCAGGACGGGCTTCTCAGTGGGCGCCTGCTTCTGCCCCGCCGGTACCGGCTTCCAGGCGCTGCCGTTCTCGGGAGCATTGGGGTCCACCCCGAAGTCCCAGACGTAGAGGTTCATCTCGCGGGAGTTCAGCATTTCCACCAGGGCATACTCGCCGGGCTTGAGCGGGGCCGCGGGTGCGATCTTGTACCAGCCGCCGGAGAGGGCCTCGGCGGTGACGGGCACAAAGCTCTGCTGCTGGCTGACCCTGCCGGTGAGCGCGATCTTCAGGTTGCCGATCACGCGCACGTCCTTTCTGGATTCCGCGCGGATGATGCGGAAGCGTTCCCCGCCGGTGAGCGGCTTCTCCGGCGGATGCTTGGCGTCCGCCTCGGCCTCGCTGTCGCCCGCGTCGGCGGTCTCTTCCACGTTGACGAAGAACACCGGCTGCAGCAGGTGCGCCTGCACGCCGGCGTGCGCTCCTTTGAGCTCGATGCTCTGCTTGGGGCCGGAGAAGGGATTGATCACGGCGCGCAGGATGTTGGCGCCGCGCTGGGCGTTGAGCTCGCCCCCGCTCTGCACCACCTCGGCCAGCTCGGGCTGGTTCTGGAAGGTGTCGAGCAGGAAGACGCCGCCGCTATCGGGCAGCTTGAGCCCGGGGGCGACGGTCGGGGTCTTGGCCTCCTCGGCCAAGCGGTCGGCTTCGTCCTCGGCGGCGGCGGCGCTGCTCTCGCGTACGGCCGAGCCCAGGGGATGCTCCTTCTCCCACTGCTGGGTGGCGGGCCAGTCCACCAGGGCGTTGGGCACCTCCTCCCACTCGCCGCGCTCGGAGCTGTAGTAGCGGACGCGGTCGCCCCTGACCTCCCACTCGGTGGCCATCTGGTAGGTTCCGTCCTTGAGGATGAGGCGCTTGACGCGGCGGCCGCCGCCGGCCGCGGTGAGCGCCAGCAGACAGAGGGCGCAGGCCAGCGCCAGCAACGGCAAGGCGAGATGGCGGAAGCGCCGGGGCATGATTCCTAAGATATCCCCGATCGGACCCGATTGCACGGCGCCCGATCGGCTATCGCCGCAAGACGCCTCTCTGCGTTGCCCAGGGATGCACCTCCACCTTCACGCCTCCGGCAACGATGAGCGGATCCCCTGCGACGACCCCCTCCGCCTCTTCGGGCGTAGCCGCGAAGATCAGCAGGGCGCGATACTCTCCCGTGCCATCCTTGAACCAGCCGTCGGCAACCAATCTGCCGGTCTCGCGCTGGCTCTTGAGGAATTCCATATGACGCAGGATGGTGGGTTCGCGGTCCTTGCTCCACGCGGCGCCCTTGTCGTAGAGGACCAGCGCGTACTCTTCCATGGAAGCCGGTTCCAGCGGGGGGTTGAAGGTGCTGATCGGCTGGATCCAGATGTGAAACTCCGGCACCAGAAAGCCTGCCTTCACGGCAGGATCGGAGTGCATCCAGCGCTCCGCCTCATCGCCCCGCTGGGTGTGGAGCACCAGCACCTCGCGCAGCTCGGTGCCGTCCGTGAACCGTCCCGCCAGCACGACCTTGCCCTCTTTCACCAGCTTCGCGACCCTGGCCTGGTGCCGGCTCTCGAGCCCCGGTTCCATCGGCAGGTTCTGGGGTTGCCGGAGAAGGGCGAGCTGGTAGAAGAAGAATTGTTCCTGCGACGCGGGCGCAGGCGGCGGGCAGGGCGCGCCGGCCGCGCTCGGCGGCTTGCTTTGCGCGGCGGCGAGCGCAATCGCCGCCACCATGGTCAGAAGGACTGTGGCCCCTGACGCTGCCTTCATGGAACTCTCCTTTGTCGACCCGCGAAGGGCTCTATGGTAATCCTGCT
Source organism: Terriglobales bacterium (assembly GCA_035624475.1). Classification (NCBI taxonomy): domain Bacteria; kingdom Pseudomonadati; phylum Acidobacteriota; class Terriglobia; order Terriglobales; species Terriglobales bacterium. The sequence continues at coordinate 943 of DASPRL010000409.1, read as the reverse complement.
GGGACTTCCGCAACCGCTGATCTTTGCTCCGCTGGGCTGGAATGACTTGCCCTGAGGTTGGATGCGCTGCCTGCGGCCTGCGTCTACCGCCTCCTCTTCCCTTCCCGAAGAATCTCTGTATAATTGGTCGTGCACCCCTACAGGCGCCAGGCAAGCCATTCCATCCGGCCGGGCGCAGGTTCCTCCAAAAAATCCAGGGCGAGGGAGAGATGTCGGCCAAGTGACCGCGCTTCGCGGGCGTCCGAGCCCGCGGCGGTCATCCTGAGCGAAGCGAAGGATCTCAACTTATCAAGGGGAGAGGAATGTCGGCTAAGTACATCTTCGTGACGGGCGGTGTGGTGTCTTCGCTGGGCAAGGGCCTCGCCGCGGCTTCCATCGGATGCCTGCTGGAGAGCCGCGGCCTGAAGGTCAACCTGCAGAAGTTCGATCCCTACCTCAACGTGGACCCGGGCACCATGTCGCCCTTCCAGCACGGCGAGGTCTTCGTCACCGACGACGGCGCCGAGACCGACCTCGACCTGGGCCACTACGAGCGCTTCACCCACGCCAAGCTCACCCGCGACAACAACTGGACCACCGGCCGCATCTACGAGCAGATCATCACCAAGGAGCGCCGCGGCGACTACCTGGGCAAGACCGTGCAGGTCATCCCCCACGTCACCAACGAGATCAAGGCGGCGATGAAAAAGGTCTCGCAGGAGGTGGACGTGGCCATCGTGGAGATCGGGGGCACGGTGGGCGACATCGAGTCGCTGCCCTTCCTCGAGGCCATCCGCCAGATGCGCCAGGAACTGGGCCGCGAGAACACTCTGTTCGTCCACGTCACCCTGGTGCCCTTCATCGCTGCCGCCGGCGAACTGAAGACCAAGCCCACCCAGCACTCGGTCAAGGAACTGCTCTCCGTCGGCATCCAGCCCGACATCCTGCTCTGCCGCACCGACCG
>DASPRL010000408.1 GCA_035624475.1 Terriglobales bacterium | reverse complement strand
GTCGGATTCGAAGACCATGTCGAACAATTCCCCGGCATAGGCGAACTGCGATTCGAACTGGTCGCGCAGCTCCTCCGAGACCTCGTAGCAGCACTTTTGGATGCCCGGGCCGATGGCCGCCTGCATGCGCCGCGGATCGCTCTTAAAGCGCCGCCGCATCTCGCCGACGCCCTTCTCCACGATGCGCGCCAGCGTGCCTCGCCAGCCGGCATGGAAGACCCCCACCGAGCGGTGCTCCGGGTCCACCACCACCACCGGCAGGCAGTCGGCGGTCTGGACGGCGAGCAGCAGCCCGGGCTGGTCGGTGATCAGGCCGTCGCCGGCGGGGCGCTCTTTGGGCGCTCGCGTGATGTGGTGGATGGTGGCCGAGTGCACCTGCCGCAGCGTGACCAGGGGCCAGGGCCGCCCGCGCTTGTCCACGGCCTTGAGTTCCTTTAGGAAGGCGGCGCGATTGCGCTCGACCGCCTTGGGCGAATCCTGCTTGGTGAATCCCAGGTTGAGCGCCCCGCCGCCGTAGGCGCGGGAGAATCCTCCCCGCCGCGTGCTGAATCCGTGCACCAGCCAGGCGAGCCGCGCCAGCTTCTCCGCGCGCAGGATCTCCACGCCCGTCTTGCGCGGGCGCTTACCTGTTGTGCTTGGTGTCTTGGTTCCCACCGTTTGGGATTGTACCGGATGCTCAGCGCACCCAGGCGCGCACCAGGGCCGGCTTCCCGTCCTTCTTCCCAAGAAAGGTGTAGCCTCCGCCCGCCGAGAAGCAGAAGGACACATTACTCAGCTCAGGACCGGGGACGTATTCGGCCTGGACCACGCCGGTGGAGGGATCGAAGGTGCGGAACATGACCTCGATGCCCGTCCGCTTGCCGAAGTTGGGCTTGACAAAGGTGACGGAGAGGACCCCGTGGGACAACTGAATGGAGTCCGCGTTGAACTCCGCCGCCGGCGAGGAAGCCGGGATGCTTCGCACCAGCTTTCCCAGCGGCGAGATCACCAGCACCTCCGGTCCGCGCAACAGGTAGGCGTTGCCGTCCTCACCCATGGCCACGGAATCTTGGGGAATGCTTCCCTGGACCAGCGTTCCCTTCTTCGACCATGTCGTCTCCTCGAACTTGGCTGCCGCCTTTCCGGTCAGCCCCACCTCCCCCACCAGCGCACCGCTGTTCTGGAGGAGCAGGAGGCGCCGCTGGCCGCGCAGCGCTTCGGTCGCGTGCGGGTCGTAGTGCCCCGAGACCAGGATGTCCCCGCTCCCAAAGACCGCGAACTTCTCCACCCAGAAGTTCGCCGGCAGATCGAGATGGGTCTTCGAGGAGACCTCGCCGTCGGAGGCGTAGCTCACCAGGAAGTAATCCACGACGGTGGCGTTGCCGTCATAGGTGAGGGTGTAGAAGCCTCCGGTGCTGCTGACCGTGAACTCGCCCATGCGAAACTCCCTGCCGGCGTCCTCGGTGTCGATGGGCGGCGCAAACTCCGCCAGCTTCCGGCCCTCGGGAGAGAACTTCCAGACGGGGTTCTTGTCCATGCGCAGCACCAGCGCCGGCCGCAGGTACATGTTACCCTCGGCGTCGCAGAGCACCGGGCCGACGGAATCAAAGTCCCAATGGATCTCGCGGGCATCCACCTGCTGCAGCACCAGCCTGGGGATGTCCGGCGACGCCGGCGGCGCTTGCGCCAGCAGAGAGGGGCCGACTCCCGCGCCCAGGGCCAAGGCCAGCAGCACCCCGCATAGCCACTTCATACACGCATGCTTGCGCTTGGCACGGCGGTTGTCAAGAAGGCCTGCCGTTGCCGCCCGGCGTCGCCCTCCGCCAGGGTTCTCGAACCTCGGCAGGCATCCGACCGCGGTCGGTTCTTTGTTAAGATATGACCTGGTTGGGACGGTGGACTCTGCTTCCCCATGCCAACCACCACCCCCGGAGGCGCCCCGTGTTCAAAGACCTGTTCCGCAGGAAGCGAGAGCCGGAGCACGTCACCATCACGGTGGCGGTGCTGTGCAAGTTCTGGTCTGAGGACGGCGTGTGGAACGGCGCCGCCGCCGATCT
>DASPRL010000407.1 GCA_035624475.1 Terriglobales bacterium | reverse complement strand
CCGGCGGCCAGGGCTTCCAGGTCCTGATCGATTGCGGCATGTTCCAGGGGCAGAAGGAGTGGCGGGAGCGCAACTGGCGCGACCTCCCCATCCCGGCGCGCGAGATCGACGCGGTCATCCTCACCCACGCCCACCTCGACCACTCCGGCTGGATCCCGCGGCTGGTGAAGCAGGGCTTCCGCGGGCCCATCTACGCCACCCCGCCCACCGTGGACCTGTGCCAGGTGCTGCTGCCCGACTCCGGCCACCTGCAGGAGGAAGAAGCGGAGTACGCTAACAAGAAGAAGACCTCCAAGCACGAGCCCGCGCTGCCCCTCTACAGCTTCGAGGAGGCGCAGCAGAGCCTGGGCTACCTCAAGCAGGTGGACTTCGAGAGCGTAAAGGAGCTGGCGCCCGGGCTCAGCTTCCGCTACGTGCGGGCGGCGCACATTCTGGGGTCGTCCATGGTCGAGGTCGCGCTGAAGGCGGGCAGCGCCACGCGCCGGCTGCTCTTCAGCGGGGACATCGGGCGGGTGCGCGACGCCCAGATCGCTCCCGGCAAGGTCGTCCACTCCGGGCCCTACGAAGGCGAGAGCGCCGACCTGGTGGTGATGGAGTCCACCTACGGCAACCGCCTGCATCCCACCACCGACCCGCGCCCCGAGCTGGCCAAGCTCATCCGCGAGGCGGCGAAGCGTGGCGGCTCGGTGGTGGTCCCCGCCTTCGCGGTGGAGCGCACGCAGAAGTTCGTCTTCATGCTCAAGGAACTGATGGACGCCGGCGAGGTACCCCGCCTGCCCGTCTACTGCGACAGCCCCATGGCCATCCAGGCCATCGAGATCTTCCTCAAACATACGGAGGAGTACAGCGACTCGACCAAGCAGCTCATCGGCAAGCACGGTTCGCCCCTCACCTGGGAGAACTTCCACTTTGCCACCACCGTGGAAGAGTCGAAGAAGATCAACGACATTACCTTCCCGGTGATCATCGTCTCGTCCAGCGGGATGGTCACCGGCGGGCGCATCCTGCATCACCTGATGCTGCGCCTGCCCGACCCCAAGAACCTGGTGCTGTTCATCGGCTTCCAGGCGCCGGGGACGCGCGGGGCCATCATCAAGTCGGGGGCGGCGGCGGTGAGGATCTTCAGCCAGGAGGTGCCCATCCGGGCGCAGGTGGCGGCGCTGGAGCAGTTCTCCGACCACGCCGACACCCCCGAATTGCTGGAGTGGCTGCGCACCTTCAAGAACAAGCCCGCCACCACCTACCTAGTGCACGGCGAGCCCGCGGCTTCCTCCGCGCTGCGCATGGCCATGACCTCCGCCCTGGGCTGGAAGGTCGAGGTGGCGCAGTGGATGCAGAAGGTGGAAGTGCGCTAGAGAATTCAGAATGTAGAATTAAGAATGCAGAATGAGTGCAGGGAGGTGTTCATTCTGCATTCTTCATTCTCAATTCTGCATTTCTCAGTGCCTCCGTGTCTCCGTGGTGGATGTTACTTCTGCGCGCGGAAGAACTCCCACATCACCTCGTCGGCGTCGAGTTGGCGGCTGACCTTGCCCACCAGGAAGGCAGGAGCGTAGGGGCGTCCGCCGGGCCAGGTGTGCCCGCCGCCGTGGATGGTGTAGAGCCGGACCTCGGCGCCCGGCTTGCAGCCGGTGTAGCGTGCCAGGCTGACGCGGGTAGGATCGCCGGAGTCGGCCACGGGCAGATCGCTGCGTTCGGGCTCAGCCGTGCAGCCGTTCTCCTTCGCCCAGAAGCTCGCGGTCGCTTCCGCGCCCAGGATTCTTCCGCGATTGCCGCGGATGCTGCCGCCGCCGTAGGGCACCAGCGGATCGTCGGTGCCGTTGAACATCATCACCGCTACCGGGCGCTTGGGCTTGCAGGTCGCGCGCAGGGGTTCGGAGAGCGTGGCCGCTACGATGCCCACCGCGCGGATGCGGTCGCTCAACTCGCAGGCCAGGCGCGTGGACATGAAGCCGCCGTTGGAGATGCCGGCGGCGAAGATGCGGCTGCGGTCCACGTCGTAGCGCGCGGCCACGTCGTCGATCACGCCGGCGAGGAAGGCGACGTCGTCGGCGGTGGCGCCCACCTCCACCCGGCCGTCGTTCCAGCCGCGGTTCAGCCCGGCAGGATAGGCGACCAGGAAGCCTTCGCGGTCGGCTTCCGCGCTCATGCCGGTGTTGCGGGCGGTGCCGCGCGGCGCGCCGCCGTGGCCGTGCAGCACCAGCACGAGCGGCGCCGCGTGCCCCTTGGCGTACCCCGGAGGGACGTGCAGCAGATACTCGCGCTGCACGCCGTTCACGGTCAGCGTGTGGGTGGAGTCGGTCTGCCCCGCGGCCAGCGCGGGCAGCGCGAGTAGCAGGAACGCGCAAACAATCTGCAATCTCAAATCTGCATTCCGCAATTCTCTGTGCCTCTGTGTCTCTGTGGTGAATGTTCAGTGTTTGTGCGCGTTGGTGAACTCCACCAGCGCTTCGAGTTTCTTCTGAGCGGCGCCGGAGTCGAGAGACTGGGCGGCGCGGGGCAGGGCTGCGGCCAGCGAATCGGCCTGGCCCGCGGCCACCAGA
>DASPRL010000406.1 GCA_035624475.1 Terriglobales bacterium | reverse complement strand
GCGAGCAGCGCCGGAAACTCCGCCGTGAGCAGCGACTTCTTGGGATTGATGACCACGTCGACGGGGGCGGCCAGCGTGCCCAGGTGGGCGCGCACGGCTTCGCGCAGCCGCCGCTTCATGCGGTTGCGGACCACCGCTCCGCCCAGGGCGCGGCCCACGGTGAAGCCCACGCGCGCCCCGCCCTCGCCGCGGAAGAGATAGAAGACGGTCATGTGGGCGGCGAAGTGGCGGCGGCCCTCCTGGTAGACGCGCTGGAAGTCGGCGTGGCGCAGCAGGCGCGCGGCGCGCGCGAAGCGGCGGCGCGGGCGCGCGGCGGAGGGCGGACGGCGGTGGGAAGCGGCGGTCACGGCAAAGGGTGGGTGGCCGGCTCGTCCCGCAAGCGGGCGGCGGCCTGCGATCATCCTACTCGCGGAAGCCCGGCTTCACCGAGACCCGCTTGCGCCCCTTGGCGCGGCGCCGGCTCAGCACCTTGCGCCCGCCCTTGCTCTTCATGCGGGCGCGGAAGCCGTGCGTCTTGGATCGGTGGCGGCGGTTGGGTTGAAAAGTGCGCTTCGGCATCTCTGGATCCGGGCTCCTGACTGGATGATTTCGGGGTGAGCGATTCTTGAGTATAGCGGAAAGCCACGGCGGTTGTCAGTCGTGGGCCACTGCCGCTCGGGCCTCCGGCTTCGCCACGGCTCCCTCGAACCATCCCCGCGTGCGGTTGCACACCCCGCACACCGAGAGCATCACCGGGACCTCCACCAGCACGCCCACCACCGTGGCCAGGGCCGCGCCCGAGCCCGCTCCGAAGAGCGCGATGGCCGTCGCCACCGCCAATTCGAAGAAGTTGCTGGCCCCGATCAGCGCCCCCGGCGCGGCCACGGCGTAGGGCACGCGCAGCCGGTGCATCAGCGCGTAAGCCAGCCCGGCGTTGAAGTACACCTGCAAGAGGATGGGCACGGCGATCAGCACGACATGAAAGTAGCGCCCGGTCAGGTTGTCGGCCTGGAAGGCGAAGATCAGCACCAGCGTGGCCAGCAGCGCGGCGATGGTGACGGGAGCGAAGCGCGGCAACAGGCGCTCCAAGCCCTCGCGCCCGCGCCGCCGCAGCAGCCACGCCCGCGCCCCCGAGCCCACGGCCAGCGGGATCACGATGAAGGCCACCACCGAGTACAGCAGCACCAGGAAGGGAACCTGCAGCGACGAAGCTCCGCTCACCAGGAAGCGCACCAGGGGCGCGAACAGGAAGAGCATGATCAGGTCGTTGAGCGAGACCTGCACCAGGGTGTAGGCGGGATCGCCGCCGGTGAGGTGGCTCCACACGAAGACCATGGCGGTGCAGGGCGCGGCCGCCAGGATGATGCAGCCGGCGATGTACTGGTCGGCCTGGGCGGGCGCGATCCACCCCGCGAAGACGTGCCGGAAGAACAGCCACGCGATCAGCGCCATGGAGAAGGGCTTCACCAGCCAGTTGACGAACAGCGTCACCAGCAGGCCGCGCGGCTTCTGCCCCACGTGCAGGATGGAGGCGAAGTCCACCTTCATCATCATGGGGATGATCATCAGCCAGATGAGCACCGCGATGGGCAGGTTGACCTGGCTGCCGCGCCCGAACTCGAGCGCGCGCAGGCCGTCGACCAGCCCCGGGACCAGCTTGCCCAGCGCCAGGCCTGCCACCATGCATAGCCCGACCCACGCGGTCAGATAGCGCTCGAAGAAGCCCAGTCGCGCTCGGGAGCTTTCAGCCACGGGCGCTCGCCCCGGCCCGGAGTCTTCCCACGGGAACGAACGGCCGCGCCTCGCCCAGGGTGCAGGAGCCGTCGCGCAGGGCATGGCGCAGCCGCTCGCGGTCGTGGCGCAGGGAATCGTCGCCCTGGAAGGCCAGCCGTAAGAACTCGAAGAGCAGCTTGCGCTTCCCCTTGGCCTCGGCCAGGCGGTAGAAGACGCGGTAGCCGTCGCGGCGGTCCAGCACCAGCCCGGCGTGCTTGAGGTAGGTGAGATGGCGGGAGACGTTGGGCTGCGAGGTGGCGAGCACGTACTGCAGGTCGCAGCCGCACAGCTCGCCCGCCAGCAGCAGGTTGAGCAGGCGCAGGCGGGTGAGGTCGGCGAGCCCCTTGAACCAGTTCTCCAGTTCCCGCATGACAACTATATTCGCATAGATGAATAGAGTTGTGCTAGGATTTTCTTCTCCCGGAGTAGGGAAGATGAAAAGCCTCTACCACGTCCTGTTCCTGTGCACCGGCAACTCCGCGCGCTCCATCATGGCCGAGGCCATCCTGAACCTCCGGGGAAGGCCCAACTTCCGCGCCTCCAGCGCCGGCAGCCATCCCACCGGGAAGGTCCGGCCGGAGGCGCTGCGTCAGCTCGAAACCGCCCGCATCCCCACCCGCGATCTGCGCAGCAAGTCCTGGGACGAGTTCGCCCTGCCCGACGCCCCCAAGCTCGATTTCGTCTTCACCGTCTGCGACCACGCCGCCCAGGAGGTCTGCCCGGTGTGGCCGGGGCAGCCCCTCACCGCGCATTGGGGCGTGCCCGACCCGGCGGCCGTGCAGGGCAGCGAAGCCGAGGTGCAGCGGGCGTTTCGCGACGCCTTCCTCGTGCTCGACCGGCGCATCGGGTTGTTCCTCTGCCTTCCGCTGGCCAAACTCGACAACCTGGCCGTCAAGAGAGAGATCGACAGGATCGGCCGGACGACGTAGCCGGCGAAGGGGATCTCCCGAGTCCCGCAGGGACCACAGAAGACTCCGTCTCGTGGCTTCGTAGTCACACGCCACGGTGACTAATCCGACTGCACCACGCGCGCGGCAGTTATGAACTCAATACTTGACAGAAACCCGCGGCGGGAGTTTTTAGTACGCGATGCGTTCGCGGGCGTGCGGAAAATTTCTGCACGCGAATTTTTTTCGTGCTAGGATGCGGCGCGGTTGAGATCCAACCGTCGTTTCGCCCTGGTACCCTAACGCATACGGATTTTCAAGGAGTGCGCGGGCTTTTTTGAAGGCCAAGCCCCGCAGCTCCGGCATTGGCGGCTTGGGCCGCAGGTTTTCTCGGAATCGGAAGCTGCCGTCGCTGGGAGCGGGTCAGGTGGGCCGTCCCCGGACACGGTCTTTTTGCTTAACTGCAGTACTTGCTGCGGGACGTTGCTGCGCCACTCAGCGCGCCCGCGTTCTGGCTGGGTCATGTCGCTCACAACTGCCGCTTCGGCCGCGAACCCCTGGGTCCGCATCCTCGACGCTCTGGAAAAGAAGGTCAACCGCCACTCCTACGAGACCTGGTTCAAGCCCACCCGCTACAGCCACGTCAAGGGCACCAAGCTGTTCGTGCGCGTCCCCACCCCTGAGTTCCGCCACATCGGCGAGAAGTACGCCGACCTCATCCAGGAGGCCATGGAGAAGCTGGAACTGGACCTGGAGGACGTGGAGTTCATCACCCCGGAAGAGGATCCCGCGGCCACGCCGGTGCGCCACAACGGCGGCTTCGCGCCCCGGGAAGCGGGCGCGCCGCGCACCACCCAGGCGCGCTTCGATTGGGACTCCGCCGCCCAGCTCAATCCCCGCTACACCTTCGACGCCTTCGTCATCGGGGCCGGCAACCAGTTCGCGCACGCCGCCGCCCGCGCCGTCGCCGAGCGCCCTTCCAAGGCCTACAACCCGCTCTTCCTCTACGGCGGCGTGGGCATGGGTAAGACCCACCTCATGCAGGCCATCGGCCACGAGGTCAAGAGGCGCCAGCCCGAGGCTGCCATCTGCTATCTGTCGAGCGAGAAGTTTGTCAATGAAATGGTCAACTCCCTGCGCTACGACAAGATGATCTCGTTCCGCGACAAGTTCCGCAACGTGGACGTGCTCTTGATCGACGACATCCAGTTCCTGGCGCAGAAGGAGCGCACCCAGGAGGAGTTCTTCCACACCTTCAACGCGCTGCACGAGTCGCAGAAGCAGATCGTGATCGCCAGCGACCGCCCCCCCAAGGAGCTGGCCGAGATCGAGGACCGGCTGCGCAGCCGCTTCGAGTGGGGTCTGATCGCCGACATCCAGCCGCCCGACCTCGAGACCAAGGTCGCCATCCTGCAGAAAAAGGCGGAGTCGGAACGCATGACCCTGCCCACGGAAGTCGCGCTCTTCATCGCCTCCAACATCCGCACCAACGTGCGCGAGCTGGAGGGCGCGCTCATCCGCCTGGTGGCCTACTGCTCGCTCACCGGCGCCGAGGTGGCGGTGCCCACCGCCCAGCAGGTGCTCAAGAACTTCATCGACGCGCAGACCCGCCGCGTCTCCATCGACGCCATCCAGAAGGCGGTGGCCGAGCAGTTCGGGCTGAAGGTGACCGAGATCAAGGCCAAGAACAACGCCCACGCCGTGGTCTATCCCCGGCAGATCGCCATGTACCTGGCCAAGCACCTCACCGAGGCCTCGCTGCCCGAGATCGGGCGGCAGTTCGGCGGCAAGCACCACACCACCGTCATGCACTCCATCGAGAAGATCGAGGAGTTGCGCAAGTCCGACAAAGATTTGAACAGGATGCTCAACAAGCTGACCGAGAACCTGGGCGGCTAGGACGCGGGGCGGAGGACTTTTCCACTTCGCCGCGGCGATCGACCCTGTGGAGCGGCTGTGGAAGCTGTGCAAGAGTGGGAGGTCCAAGAGCCGCCGGGGCCGGTTGAGCACGGCGGTGACGTCGCCAGGGACGGAAAGCAAACAGCTCCTGACCGCCGCTCTAGCAGGCCAGGAGCGGGACACGAACGGATTTCCACTTTTGCAGGCCCCCTACGGCTGCTACTGGTTTACACTGATTTCCGGTTGATGTAAGAAAGGCAGTAGCAAGACCCTCGGGGCCAGGAAACAGCCATGGAAATCACAGTCAGCAAGTTCGATCTTCTGAAGGAGCTCACCGCGACCCAGGGCGTGGTGGAGCGCAAGACGACGATTCCCATCCTGTCCAACTTCCTCTTCGAGGCCGCGGGCGACCGCTTGGCCATCACCGCCACCGACCTGGACCTCAGCCTGCGCACCTCCTGCGCCGCCAAGGTCAAGAAGGAAGGCGCGTGCACGGTGCCGGCACGCAAGCTCTACGACTACGTCAAGCTGCTGCCCGAGGGCGAGATCGCGATCAAGCTGCTGGAGAACCACTGGGTGCAGATCCGCTGCGGGCGCTCCAACACCAAGATGGTGGGCATGGCGCGCGCCAACTTCCCCGCGCTGCCTGCCTTCCCCACCGCGGGCGTGGTCAAGCTGCCGGCCTCGGTGCTGCGCATGATGATCGCCAAGACCATCTTCGCCATCTCCAACGAGGAGTCGCGCTACACCCTGAACGGCGCGCTCATGGTCTTGAAGCCGGAGTCCATCACCATGGTGGCCACCGACGGCCACCGCCTGGCCCACATCGAGAACTCTTCGCAGAAGTTCGAGGGCGTGAGCGGCGAGATGAAGACCCTGGTGCCCAAGAAGGCCATGGGCGAATTGAACACCCTGCTGCAGGCCGCCGAGGTCGAGATGGTGGATTTCGCCAAGGACGAGTCCACGCTCTTCTTCCGCATCGGGGGGCGCCTGCTGACCTCGCGCCAGCTCACCGGGCAGTTCCCCAACTTCGAGGCGGTGCTGCCGCGCGACAACACCAAGACGGTGACGGTGCGCTCGGAGGAGATCGCCAGCGCCATCCAGCGCGTGGCCCAGTTCGCCGACGAGCGCTCGGGCGCCATCAAGCTGCGCCTGGACAAGAGCGGCATCACCGTGTCGTCCTCCTCGACCGAGACCGGCGAGAGCGAAGACCAGATCGAGACCCCGTACCAGGCCGACCCGCTGACCATCGGCTTCAACAGCCAGTACCTGCTCGACTTCCTCAAGGCCACGGCCTCCGGCGAAGTGCGGCTGGAGTTCAAAGACCCGCAGTCGGCCGGCCAGATGCGCCCGGAAGAGAACGACGACGGCTACAAGTACCGCTACATCATCATGCCCATGCGGATCTGAGCGTTCTCTTGACCACAGAGGACAGAGAGGGCGGGAGCCATCCCGCCTTTTCTTTTTCGGCCGAGAGCGCCGAGCCCGCCGAGAAAAGCCAATCCACCATTCTGCGGCTTCGCTCAGGGCAGGCTCCGACACTGAGACACAGAGCAAACCGAGAGGGACTGCAACCCCAGCCCGCAGGGCGGCATTTGGGTTAGCCCGGGGCGTGAGCCCCGGGTTCCGGGTTAGGAAATCACCTCGAGCCCCGGCAGGGGCGACACCTGCTTCAACTCGGGAGCGCGGTGTCTAACGCAGGCGGGAGGAGCCCGTGCGCCTGGTCGGTCTCATCTTGCTGCTGTACGCCGCCGTCGCCCCAGCCGGCGCGCAGAGGGTAGAGTGCGGCGTGCTGACCGGCAAGGTCGTGCACATGGTACGGCCCAAGTATCCCGAGGTGGCCAAGGCCGCGGGCATCCAGGGCGAGGTGGTGCTGGAGGCGCTGGTGGGCACCGAGGGCGAGGTCCTCAAGCTGCGGGTGGTGCGCAGCGCCAGTCCCTTGCTGAGCCAAGCGGCGGTCGGCGCGGTCGAGCAGTGGCGGTATCTGCCGCTGCGGCTGGACGGCAAGGCGGTGGAGTTCGAGACCACCATCCGCGTGCGCTTCGTGCTGCCGAAGAAGAAGGGTGGGGCGACGCAGGAAAAATCGCGGTGACCATAGGGGTCCTTCGGTCGCCCTCGCTTGCCCGCTCGCTGCGCTCGCGGCCGCTCGGGCTCGCTCAGGATGACAGCTTGAGGGAGGCGGGTTTGCGGCACGACTGAAGTCGTGCCCTTCCACCGAACCAAGATTCCTCGGTGGCCTCCGTGTCCTCTGTGGTTAAAGGGATTTTGCTGGCATAATGGCGCGGCTATGAAGAGAGCATTGTTGGCGGCGGTGGTGGTGGCGCTCGCGCTGCTGGCGTGGGCGCAGGAGGCGGCGGCGCCGGCGACAGCGCCCATTCCCACGCCGGCGCAACTCGACCAGGCCATCGAAGATTTCGCGCGCGGGATCCCGGCGGGGATCACCGCCGACCGCTACGCCGCCTTCGCGGTGGAGATGCCCAAGGACGAGGCCGAATACAAAGCCCTGAACAAGCACGCGCTGCTGGTGGTGGCGGCGCTCGCCAAGGACGCGAGCGAATTGCCGCTCCAGCGGGTCTACCTCGAGCAGGGGAAAGGCACGCAGCTTCTGCCTTTGCTTGCGTCTGTGGCCAGCGAAATGCCGGCCGACTCGCCGGCGGCGAAGCTCATGGGCACGCACCGCGTGGACGCTTACTACCTCATCCCTCTGGGCGCGTGGCGGCAGCCGGGGACGCTGCTGGCCGACTTCGCCGCGCATCGCCAGGAGTTCGTCCTGGGCAAGTTTCCGCAGGAGATCAAGGAGGAATTCATCCGCAACGATGCCCAGCCGGATCCGGAACAGGGCCGCAACATCGCCGCCGAGGC
>DASPRL010000405.1 GCA_035624475.1 Terriglobales bacterium | reverse complement strand
CCGCGTCATGTACAGCATGTCGATGGTGAAGGCCTGCACGAACTCCCGCGTCTGCGCGCTGATCTGCTTGGGATCGGTGATGGCCTTGGGCGCGGTGAGGGTCTGGGCGGTGAGGTCGGTGATCATGGCAAGGGACAGCAGACAGAACATTGCGATGCGCATGAGCGGTCTTCTCCCGGCAATCGCGAATCTACGAGTCTACCGCAGGAAGCGACATCGCGCCGCCCTCACCACCGTTTGCCTCTTGAGATGTCATCCTTCGCGAGGCAAAGCCGAGCGGAGGATCTGACGATGCAGCCTGCGCCACCGTGCGGGTGGTGCAGCCGATCTCCTCAGATCCTCCCGCCTCCCTTCGGTCGGCGGAAGGATGACACCAAGTCATGATTTGGGCCGAGTTCAGAGGGCGCTCTTGTGTATCTCCACCGTGGACCAGCTCTTGTCGGCGGCGTGGCAGAGATTCTCCAGCAGGCAGTCGGCGCACTTGGGATTCCGCGCCGCGCACAGCTTGCGCCCGTGCCAGATGATCTGGTGGGCGAACTCGATCCACTTCTCCCGCGGGATCACGCGCATCAGGTCCTGCTCGATCTTGGCGGGGTCCTCGTTCTTCGTGAGCTCCAGCCGCCGCGCGATGCGCTGCACGTGCGTGTCCACCACCACGCCCTCGGCCTTCTTGAACCACGTGCCCAGCACCACGTTGGCGGTCTTGCGCGCCACCCCGGGCAGGGTCAGGATCTGCTCCATCTCGTTGGGGACCTGGCCGCCGAACTCCTTGACCACCTTCTGCGCCGCTCCCACGACCGACTTGGACTTGTTGCGGAAGAAGCCGGTAGAGCGGATGTCGGGCTCGAGCTGCTCGGGCTTGAGGCGCGCGAAGTCGGCCGGCGTGGGGTACTTCCGGAAAAGCTCGGGCGTGACCATGTTCACGCGCACGTCGGTGCACTGCGCCGAGAGGATGGTAGCCACCAGCAGCTCCCACGCGCTCTTGTGACCCAGCGCGCAGGTCACGCCGGGATAGAGCTGGTCCAGCCGCTTCAGGATCTCCATGACCCGCATCGGGGCGACGGGATCATAGCCGGCGGCGGGTTTCGCTGGTTTCCGCGGCTTGGCAGACGTCTTGGCCGCGCCCGGCAGGACGGCCGCTCCGCGCGCCGGCTTCGCCTGAAACTGCTTCTTCGCGCCCGCGCCCGAGGCGCGCTGCGCCGGGCGGCGCGCGCCCTCCTGGCGCCCGCTGCGGCTGGGGACCCGTGGTGTAGTGCCTCGCATGGCTCAGCAGATTACAATGGAGCCCGCGGTCGCTACAATCCTGGCCGCGGAGAGGCGAATGAGGCCGGAATCGAAGGTGGACATCCTGGCGGCGCACGCGGATCTGCCCGCCCTGCCGCTCACCCTGGAAGGCTCCAGCGTCCTGCACCAGATGATGCGCTTCCGCTGGACGGCGTGGAAGAAGCTCTCCCCGGCGCAGAAGAAGAAGATCGTCGCCGAGGCGGTGAAGACGCTGGCTCCCATGGAGCAGCAGGGCGAGAGCGCGCTCTACTCCATCCTCGGCCACAAGGCCGACCTCATCTTCGTGCACTTCAGGCCGTCCTTCGAGGAACTCAAATCCGCCGAACTGCGCCTGGGCAGCCTGGAGCTATGGGACCTGCTCGAGCCCGCCGGCTCCTACCTCTCCGTGATCGAATTGGGCCTCTACGACTCCACCGTCAAGCTCTACCGCGCGCTCACCGACCGCGGTGTCGAGCCCAATTCCGACGAGTGGAAGCGCGAGACGGAAGAATTGCTGCAGCACCAACGCCAGGCCATGGCCCCGCGCCTGTTTCCCAGGATCCCCGAGAGCCGCTACCTGAGCTTCTATCCCATGGACCGGCGGCGCGGGGAAGAGAAGAACTGGTACACCCTGCCCATCCAGGAGCGGCAGCGGCAGATGGCGGAGCACGGCGAGGTGGGCCGCCGCTACGCCGGCCAGGTCAAGCAGATCATCTCCGGCTCCATCGGCTTCGACGACTGGGAGTGGGGCGTGGACCTGTTCGCCGACGATCCCCTGGTCTTCAAGAAGCTGATCTACGAGATGCGCTTCGACGAGGTCAGCGCCGTGTATGCGGCCTTCGGGGCTTTTTACGTGGGCGTCCGCTGCCCCGTCGCCCGGCTCGGCGACCTGCTGAGCGGCAAGTTGCCCAAGAAGGAATAGGCCGCGCGTTCGCGTAGGACGGCCGTGTCGGCCGTCCGGGTGCTCTTTCTTTGTGCTCCTTCGTGAAACCTTTGTGACCTTTTGTGGCAATGCTTTTGAGAAGATCACCACAAAGGACACCAAGTACGCACGAAGGCCACAACGAAGGCAAACCCGACTCGGCTGTCCCACACCTTTTACCGCCCCATCTCGCAGCCCGCCAATTCTTCCAGCACGCTGATGGGCGCGACCTGGGGCCAGACCAGGGCCTCGCGAGGCACGATGTAGGTCTGCTCCAGGGCGTACTGGCCGCTGAGCGCGGCGTGCGGCACGCCATCGGTGTAGACCAGCCAGGTCGCGCCGGGAGGGAACTCCACCGGCTCCCTGGGCGCGCCCTCCTGGAAGGCGGAATTTTCCTTCAGCCAATCGTGGAAGCGCAGCATGAACTCGTCGTAGGCGCTGCGGTCGGGCGCGGGGATGCCGACGGCGCGCGCCACCGCCCGCGCATTGCGCGCCAAGGGACGCCAGGGCGCCGCGCCCCGCGCCGCGAACCTCCGCAGTCCCGCCTGGATGGCCAGCCGCGGCGCCAGGTGGTGGAAAGGCTCGGCGCAGCGCCACACCCGCGGCGCCTGCGGATGGATGTTGGTGAAGACGCGCAGGATGCGCGCCCCGCGCGTGGGCCGGGTCGGGAAGGCGTCCACGTGCAGCAGATCGTTGCGCTTGTGCAGGGGCAGGTCGCGCCCCGCCTCCTCCAGCGGGCGGAAGCTGGCGAAGTCGAGCGCCAGCTTGCCGGCGTAGGGCCGGAGGAAGTCCTCGAGGAAGCGCGTGACCTCGGCGGAGTAGCGCCGCAGGATGCCGTGCAGGCGCTCCGTGTCCTCGCGGCTCTCGCTGGAGGTGCCGCGCATCACGTCCTGGCGCGGCCGGTAGGAGATGTTCTTGTGGAAGCGCGACTCGGTCTGCCGCTGCGAGATGAGGAAGGCGCGGTCGTCGGCGGGCAGCTCGAAGGGAACGGCCGCAAAGATCAGGATGCGGCCCTCTTCCAGGGCGCGGCAGCAGGCGAAGGCGCGCTCCGCCGGGTGACTCGACGCCGCCCAGCCGCCGGGATAGCGGTAGTCGTCGATCCCGAGCAGCGGCGAAGATGGAAGCGCTGGTTCCATGGGGAATCGTCCCGGCGCGCCCAGTGTAGCACCGCCGCCGCGGCGATTTGACGTGCGCGCGCGCGGTGGGTAGTCTTAACTTGCCATGGCGGTGAAAGCGGTCCAGCTCGGCCAGGTCTGGCGCAGCGACGAGAACGGGGTGAACTTCCTGGTCACCAAGCTCTACAACGAAGTCTTCACCCAGTACGCCATCCTGCGTCGCGCCGACGCCAACGCCGCCACTCAGGACACCGTGCGCGTCAAAGTGGAAAAAAGCGCGGACGGCGCCAACCTGCCCGGCTACACCTTCACCCAGGAAAGCGGGGATTTTTAGAGCCGGCCCTGCGGGGCCCGCCGTTCCCAGGAACCCAGTCATGATGGAACCCTTCAAGTGCCCGCACTGCGGCAGTCACAACTACGTGATCGTGCTCAGCGGCTGTCAGATCACCGGGGGAACGCTGGAGGAGATCTTCGAGTGGGACGAGGCCAACCACGCCTATGTCTCCAGCGGCTCCATGCTGGTGGAGAGCGAGTCGCTGGAGAACGAGGGAGCGGAGGCCGTCTGCTCCGGCTGCGAGAAGGACGTCTCCGACGAAGTGGCGGCCTACGAGCAGTCGCTGCCGCAGGAGAGCGAACCGCCACCGGGCGTGGCCGAGGCCTGACGTGCCCCCTGCCCGACCGGGTCCCGCGGCATGATCGCCAACCTGCTCAAGCTGCTCAGCGGCTTCGTCATCTGGACCATCTCCACCTCCGGCTACGCCGGCATTCTGCTGCTGATGGCCATCGAATCGGCGTGCATCCCCCTGCCCTCGGAGGTGATCATGCCGTTCTCCGGCTACCTGGTCTTCACCGGGCGCTTCCGCCTGCTGTGGGTCGCGACGGTGGGGGCGCTGGGCTGCAACCTGGGCTCGGCGGTGGCCTACTGGGTGGGCGCGCACGGCGGCCGTCCGCTGGTGGAGAAGTATGGTTCCTGGATCTTCCTCAGCCGGCGGGAATTGGACTGGGCCGACCGCTTCTTCCAGCGCTACGGCGACATCACCGTGTTCCTCAGCCGGCTGCTGCCGGTGATCCGCACCTTCATCGCCTTTCCTGCGGGGGTAGCGCGCATGCCCCTGGCGCGCTTCCACGCCTACACCTTCCTGGGCTCCTGGCCCTGGTGCCTGGGCCTGGCCTGGCTGGGCATGAAGGCGGGCCAGCACTGGGACTACCTGGGGAAGTACTTCCACAAGTTCGACGCGGTGATCGGTGCAGTGATCGCCATCGGCGTCGTCTGGTTCGTCTGGACCCACTGGAAGCACCGCGTGCGCACCGCTTAGCGCGAGGCGGCGGGAGCAGGCGCGGCGTTCCATATGGCACGCGCGATCTTCCAGCTTCCGTCCGGCTGGCGCGCCAGCATGCGCATGGCGTGCACGGCGCTGGTGGTTTCGGCGCCGCTGACCGAGGGCTTGGAGCGCTCCGTGATCGTGCCCCACTGGAAGGCGAAGTCGCCGACGATGCGCACCTCCTCCCAGTTCTCGCTGTAGGCCAGCACCTGGACGTCGGTAGCGCGGTCGAGAAGCTCTCCGTAGAACGTTCGCAGCGCCTCGTGGCCGACCACGGGAGCATGGCCCGGAGGCAGCAGGACCACGTCGTCGGTGGTCAGGGCGATCAGCGCGTCCAGGTCCAGGGCAGTGTTGGCGGCGATGTCGCGCTCCTGCAGGCGGGCGATGGCGCGCTGGTCGGCGAGCAGGCGGTCCTGCGCCGCTTGCTGGTCCGACGCGGGCGGCGAAGCCGGGCGTCGCGGCCGCTGTGCGGCTGCAGGCAGGAACACGAGAAGCAGGAGGAGAAGAACGGTCGAACGCACAGGGTCCTCCGGGGAACGCGGTCTCCGGAAGAGTTTAGCGCGTCAGTCGATGTGCGTGTGCTTGGCGACCATCTTCTCCCAGGTTTTCCAGGGCAGGAGGGTCTTGAGCCAGAAGCCCCAGCGAGCGTCGCTGCCGATGAGGTAGCGCAGCCTGGGGTTGGGGTTCTCGGCGATGTCGGCGATCAGGCGCGCCACCGGCTGCGGGTCGCGCTTCTTGAGGTCCTTGCGCACGAACTCGACGAAGCGCCGGGAGCGTTCTTTATTAGGCGATTCCGGGCCCATGGCCTTGCTGCCCACGCGCACGTTGCGCGTCCAGATATCGGTCTCGAAGGCGCCGGGCTCGACCAGCGCCACGCGGATGCCCAGCGAGTGGGTCTCGACGCGCAGCGATTCGCTCCAGCCCTCCAGCGCGTGCTTGGAAGCGCAGTAGCTGCCCACCACCGGCTGACCCACGCGCCCGGCGATGGAGGAGATCATGATGATGTGTCCCGATCCCTGCTGGCGCATGGTGGGCAGGACCGCCTGCGTCATGGCCACCGCGCCGAAGAAGTTGGTCTCGAACTGGGTGCGGATCTCCTCGAGCAGCATGTCCTCGCAGAAGCCGCCGGTGGAAAAGCCGGCGTTGTTGACCAGGACATCGATGCGGCCGTGGTCGCGCACCATGGCCTCGACCGCCGGGGGCAGGGAAGCGAACTCGGTGACGTCGAGGCGGCGCAGGTCGAGGCGGTCCGAGACCTTGGCGGCCGCCGCGGCCTCGTCCAGCTTCTGCCGCCGTTCCAGGCGGCGCATGGTGGCCACCACCCGGAAGCCGCGCCGCGCCAGCTCCACCGTGGCCAGCAGCCCGATGCCGCTGGAAGAACCCGTCACTACCGCTACCTTGTCGCCCAAGCCGCCCTCCGACTGCCGATTTCAGATTGTAGATTGCAGATCGAGTCTTGGCATCATCCACACTGCCGAGGAAATCTGCAATCGGAAATCTACAATCTGCAACGATTTGCAAATCCCCGCTCGATACGAGAAGATAACGAGTTTCTGGAAGCCGCCAAATTCCTTATAGGACGGGCACTTCTCCATGGCCACTCGCAGTGTGAAGGCATCCCCGAAGACGCAGGGCAGCGCGCTCGCCGCGCCCACAGGCAAGCTGGGGGTCATGATCCCGGGCATGGGCGCGGTGGCCACCACCTTCGTGGCCGGCGTGGAGGCGGTGCGCCGCGGCCTGGCCCGCCCCATCGGCTCGCTCACCCAGATGGGCACCATCCGACTGGGCAAGCGCACCGAGGGCCGCTCGCCCAAGATCCAGGACTTCGTTCC
The DNA here is from genome assembly GCA_035624475.1 of Terriglobales bacterium. NCBI lineage: Bacteria > Pseudomonadati > Acidobacteriota > Terriglobia > Terriglobales > Terriglobales bacterium. Next base: position 583 of record DASPRL010000405.1, on the reverse strand, counting down.
CCTGGCCGGGCTGAAGGACCTGGTCTTCACCGGCTGGGACATCTTCGAGGACGATATGTACACGGCGGCGCGCAAGGCGGGCGTGCTCGACCGCGACCTGCTCGACCAGATCAAGCCCTTCCTGGGCTCGCTGCGGCCGCGCCCGGCGGTCTTCGACCACTACTACGTCAAGAAACTCGACGGCCCCAACGTCAAGAAGGGCAAGAACAAGATGGACTTGGCCGAGCAGTTGCGCCAGGACATCCGCGACTTCAAGAAGACCTCCGGGGCCAGCCGCCTGATTATGATCTGGTGCGCCTCCACCGAGATCTTCCTGCGCCCCACCGAGGCCCACGCTTCGCTCAAGAACCTGGAGAAGGCGATGGCCAAGAACGACCCCGCGGTGGCGCCCTCCATGATCTACGCCTACGCCGCGCTTTCGGAGGGCGTGCCCTTCGCCAACGGCGCTCCCAACCTGACGGTGGACATCCCGGCCATGCACGAACTCTCGCGCCGCAACTCGGCGCCCATCTGCGGCAAGGATTTCAAGACCGGCCAGACCCTGATGAAGACGGTGCTCGCCCCCGCCTTCAAGGCGCGCATG
>DASPRL010000404.1 GCA_035624475.1 Terriglobales bacterium | reverse complement strand
TGGCGGTGGCGGTGAAGTTGAAGTTGCCCTGGCCGTGGGGCGTGTGCTCCTCCAGATATTTCATGACGCGGGCGGCGGCGTGCACGGCGTGCCAGTGGATCCCGTCGTCGCCGGCGACGACCACGCTGGCGTTCAGAACCTTGGACTGCGCCAGGACCTCGGCCAGCAGGCCGGCCATCGCGGGATCGTCGGAGTCGTGGAGCATGGCGGGGCCGATGTCGGCGTCGAAGCCCTCCTTCTGCGCGAGCTGGTCGTAGTCGCGGAAGAAAGCCAGGGCCTGCTCGTGCGACATCCCACGGATGTACTCGGGAAAGGGCTGGGTGGAGATGCGGATGGTCTGTACCTCGTAGCCGGTGCGCTCGAATTCAGACTTCGCGCGGCGCAGCATGACGAGGGTGTCGGCGACCTGCTGGCGGTAGTGGGCGGCGTCGAGACGGACGAAGGCGGTCAGGGCGCGGACCTTAGGCTTCTCTTTGGGTTGGGCCTGGGCCGCGGCGGGCAGCAGAAACAACAGAAACAGGACAGTGCAAGAGCGCGCGCGGGCCGGCATGGTCACTCTCCAGGAAGGCGCGATTGTACCCGAAGGCGGGCCCAGTGTGCTCCCTCCCGGGCTCGCTGGCGCTCGCGGGTCGGTCGCGCGCGGAGCAAAGGGGCCGCAGATTCCCGGCACTTACGTGCCGGGCTGGGTTCTGGCGCCCGCGCTGAAGCGCGGGCTGTCTTCATGGTGCCCCTGCGCGCGTGGCACAGCCGGGTCGGCTGTGCCACACGGTCGACGCGGAAGAAGCTCAGTTGCCCTTGCTGGGGGCGGGGGCCTTTTGCACGAACTCCAGCTCCAGGTCGATGGACACCTCTTCACTCACCACCATGCCGCCGCTCTCCAGCAGCTTGTTGTACATCAGGCCCCAATCCTTGCGGTTGATCTTGGTGGAGGCGGAGAGGCCGATGCGGGTGTTGCCCCAAGGGTCCTTGATGGCGGGCGAGGGGCCGTCGACCTCGAGCACCACCGGGCGGGTGACGCCGTGCATGGTGAGGTCGCCGGTGACGCGCAGCTTGCCGGGCGCGACCTGCTCCACCTTGGTCGACTTGAAGCTGAGGATGGGGTACTTGGCGACGTCGAAGAAGTTGGCGCTGCGCAGGTCGGCGTCGCGGGCGTCGACGCGGGTGTTGACGGTGGCGGCGTCGATGGAGGCCTCGACGGTGGACTTGGTGATGTCTTTGGGATCGAGTTGCAGCGTGCCGGTGGTCTTGCTGAACTCGCCGCGCACGTTGTTGATCATCATGTGGCGGACGGTGAAGGCGGCGGTGGAGTGGGCGGGATCGATGGTCCAGGTGGCGGTCTGAGCGGCCGCCGCCGCCAGCAGCAGCAGCGGCGCCAGGAACGCGAGAAGACGTCGCATAAATGTGTACAGCCTCCTTGCCCGTCGGGCATCCAAGAGCCCCTGCCGGGATGGACTTTAGAGTAGCAGGAGGGGTGTTCGGATTCGGTTTGACAAACATAAGTAGTGACTTATATATTTCTCCGCGATGCGAACAGCCCGCCAGGCGGAGATCTTCCAGGCCATCGCCGACCCCACGCGGCGGGCGCTGCTGGATCTTCTGCTGGAGAGCGAGCGCCCGGTGAAGAGTCTGGTGGAGCGATTCCACATCAGCCAGCCCGCCATCTCACAGCACTTGCGAGTTCTGCGGCACGCGGGGCTGGTGAGCGAACGGCGTGCCGGGCGGCAGCGTTTCTACCGCCTGCAGGGCGAGGCCCTGGCGCAGGTGGCGGACTGGCTGGCGCACTACGAAGAGTTCTGGAGAACGAAGCTGGCGGCCCTGGGCCAACACTTGGGACCGGGCGCCAGCGAGGCGGGGAGCCAGCCGGCTCCCGGCAAGAAGGAGGAAGGATGAAGCGCGATCTGAGATTCGAGGCCACCTATCCGCATCCGCCGGAGCGGGTGTGGCGGGCGCTGACCGACCGCCAGGCGCTGGCGGCGTGGCTGATGGAGAACGATTTCGAGCCGCGGCTGGGACACCAGTTCACCTTCCGCATGCGGCCGGTGCCGGGCTTCGACGGCATCGTGCGCTGTCAGGTGACCGAGCTGGATCCGCCGCGGCGGCTGGCCTACACCTGGAAGGCGGACAAGCTGGATACCACGGTGCGTTACCTGCTGGAGCCGGTCGCGGACGGCACGCGCCTGGTGCTGGAGCACTGCGGCTTCTGCGGCGTCGGCGGCATGATGGACAGCCTGATCCTGGCCAACGGCTGGAAGAAGCTGGTGGGGAAGAAGCTGCCCGCGGTGGTGGCGCGGTTGACGGAGGCGGGCCTGGCCCCGGCGGCGGCAGCGCCCGAGGAGGAGGGCTACGACCCCGTGCCGCTGCTGCTCGCGCGCTATGCGGCCGGGGTCGAAGTGCTGCGCGAGGCCTTGCGCGAGCTTCCGGCGGGCGAACTCGACCGGGCGCCGGGCGCCGGGAAGTGGAGCGCTCACCAGACGGCGCTGCACATCGTGGACGCGGAGATCGTGGGGGCGGCGCGGCTGCGCTGGATCGCGGCCCAGCCCGGTGCGCTCCTGCCGGGCTATGCCGGCGACGTGTGGGGCGAGAAGCTGAACTACGCCGCCCAGGCGCTGGAGCCGGCGCTGGAGCTGTTCGCGCTGATGCGCCGGTGCACGGCGGCGATGCTGGGCGGGTTGCCGGCCGCGGCCTGGGAGAACAAGGCGGTCTTCCAGGAGTCGGCGAGCGAGGTCACGCTGGCCTCCTACCTGCTGGCCCACTGCGAACACGCCGAGGCCCACATGGAGGAGATCGCGGCGCTGGCACCGGCGGGCGCGCGCTAGACTGTCGTCTCAGGGAGGAGACATGGAGAAGAAGTTCCGGGGCAAGCTGCAGGAGATGGGCCCGGGCGGACATTGGACGGCCCTGCGCGTCCCTTTCAACGTGGAAAAAGTGTGGGGCAGCCGGGCGCGGGTGTCGGTGCGCGGGAACATCAACGGCTTCGCCTTCCGCAACTCCGTCTTTCCTGACGGCAAGGGCGTCCACTACATGATGGTGAACAAGGCGCTGCAGGCGGGAGCCGGGGCGAAGCCGGGCGAGTCAGTGGCGGTGGCCATGGCCCCGGACACGGCGCCGCGCAAGGTGGCGGTGCCGGCCGTCCTGAAGCGCGCGCTGGCCAGGAATGTCCGCGCGCGGGAGAACTTCGCCGCACTCGCATGGTCGCACCGCAAGGCCTACGTGGATTTCATCCAGGGGGCGAAGCAGGCGGAGACGCGAGAGCGGCGTGCGGCCAAGTCGGTGGCCATGATCGCGGCGGGGAAGAAGATCATGTAGCGCGGGGGCGCCAGTCGCGCCC
>DASPRL010000403.1 GCA_035624475.1 Terriglobales bacterium | reverse complement strand
CGAGAAGGTGCAGGAGCCGGCGGCCGCGATGGTTCCGCCCGACAGGCTGATGGTGTTGGTGCCTTGGGTGGCGGTGATGGTGCCGGCGCCGCAGCTCCCACTCAGCCCGTTGGGGGTGGAGATGATGAGGCCCACGGGCAGGGTGTCAGAGAACGCGACCCCGCTCAGCGCGACCGTGGCGTTGGGGTTGTTGACGGTGAAGCTGAGCGAGGTCGAGCCGCCCAGCGGGACCGAGGCCGCGCCGAAGCCCTTGCTGATGGTCGGCGGCGCCACCACCGTGACGGAGGCGTTGGAGGTGTTGCCGGTCCCGGCGGTGGTGTCGCTCACCGTGACGCTGTTGTTCTTTACCCCCGCGGTGGTGCCCTGCACGTTGGCGGAGACGGTGCAGAGAGCGCCCGGGGCCAGGCTGGCGCCCAACAGCGAGACCGAGGAAGAGCCGGCCGTCGCCGTCGCCGTCCCCGTGCACGTGCTGCTGAGGCCGCTGGGTGTGGCGACCACCAGGCCCGCCGGCAGGCTGTCGGTGAAGGCGATGCCGCTCAGGGTGGTGTTGACGTTGGTGTTGGAGACCGTGAAGGTCAGGCTGGTGGTGCCGTTCAGCGGGAGGGTGGCCGCGCCGAAGGCCTTGGCGATGGTGGGCGGGTTGAGGACCGTCAGCGAGGCGGTGGAGGTGTTGCTGTTGCCGGCGGCGGCGGAGACCAGGGTGACGCTGTTGTTGTAGGTAGCGTCGACCGCGCTCTCGACGTTCACTTGGACGGTGCACGTGGTGTTGGCCGGGAAACTGGCGTTGGCGAAGCTGATGGTGCCGCTGCCGGCCACCGCGGTCACCGAGCCGCCGCAGTTGTTGACCACGGTGGGGCTGGTGGCCACCACCAGATTGGCGGGCAAAGTGTCGGTGAAGCCATTGTCGATGGCGACCACATTGGGGTTGGTGATGCTGAAGGTGATGGTGGAGGCAGTGTTGGTCGGCACCTGGATGGGGTTGAAGCTCTTGGTGACGCTGGGCGGCGCCAGGACCACGATGCTGGCGGTGACCGTCTGCTGGTCCACGGTGGCGTCGGCGGCCCCTCCGCCGGGGTTGGTCCCGGCGTTGAAGGTGGCGGTGGCCTGGGCGCCGGCGCTCAGCGCCTCCGGCTGGGCCTGGGGGATGGTGCCGTCCACCGGGTTGTCGAAGGTGATGGGCAGGCCGTTGAGGACGTCCAGGTTGCCGGCCAGGGCGGCCCCCGAGGCGTGGTTGTCCTTGCTCATGTCCCCGGTCAGAGTGGTGGACTGATTGATGCGGATGGTGCCGGGGCTGGCGGTGTGCGTCAGCACGATGAAGGGATCGAAGGTGGTGGTGCCGCCGTTGGCGTTGTGGATGGTGTTCGCGGGCGTGTTGGTGCCCCACCAGTTGTTGGTAGCGGTGATGGTGGTGTCGTCGTTGTTGAGGTTGGCTGTCCCCGCCGTTCCGGCGGAGTTTCCGGCCAGGCGGCTGAAGTGGATGGTCATGGCGCCGCCGCCGCTGTTGCTGCCGTTGAAGATGCCGCCGCCCGAGCCGTTGGGCGCGCTGTTGCCGGTGATGGTGACCTTGGTCAGGGTGACCGAATCGGGCGAAACCAGGTCGGCCCAGATTCCGCCGCCGTCTTTCGCATTCGTGAGGTTGGCCAAGCCCGCGCTGTTGTTGCTGATCACGCTGCTCTGGTCGATGAGCAGGTTAGTCTCCACATTGAGTCCGCCACCCAGACCGGCAGCCTGGTTGCCGGAGATGGTGCTGGCGTGGATCTGGACCTGCGGCGAACCGGAGACGTTGGAGGTAGTGGTGATGCCGCCGCCAGTGCCGCCGTCGGTGGCGGTAGCCTGCGTGGCATGGTTGTTGATCACCTGGCTGTTGCTCAGGGTCAGGCGGCTGCCGATGGAGACCCAGATGCCGCCGCCGGTGCCCACCGTGACCGAGTCCACCGCCGAATTGTTCTGGATGATGACGTTGCTGAAGCTGGCCGCGCCCGTGCCGCCGGGGTTGAGGAAGTTGAAGAGCGCGATGCCGGCGCCGTTGCCCTGGGTGGTGCTGCAGTTGTTCAAGGTCACGTTGTTCAGGGTCAGGTTGGCGTTGCCGCTGGTGCCGGTGTCGTACTCCATGCAGCCGCCGTCGCCGTCGTTGCCGTGGGTGCCGTTGTTGTGGCCGTTCTGGAGGGTGAGGTTGGAGAGGGTGGCGGTGGCGTCGGTCGTCGGGCTGATGTCCTCGTTGACCGCCATGACCATGTCCACCCCGGTGGCGTTGCTGGTGCCCGCCTGCACGATGGTGGTGCTCTGGCTGCCGCCCACGATGGTGACCGAGTTGTTGACGTACAGGGCGCCGTTCTGGCCGCTGTAGTCACCGGCCACCTTGGCGCGCGTGAGCGTATAGGTGGTCCCGGCCTGCAGCATGATGGTGTCGCCGTTAGCCTTGAGCACGGCCTCACGCAAGCTGCAGGAGGACGAGACATCGGCGAAGCTGATGTTGTTGCAGGCGTTGGCGATGGGCGAGGTGGGCGCAGGATCGTCGGTGCGGTTGACGAAGAAGGTCGGGTCGGGCGTGGGCATGATCACCGAAGGCGCCACTTGCCCGTCGTTCAGCACCACCATGCCGGGACGGCCATCCACGTTGACGCGCAGGCGCAGCGCCGCCACCGGCGCGGAAGAAGCACTCAGGCCCAGGTCGGCGCGCACGGGTGCGGCCGCGCTCGCCTGGACGCCGCCGGCGTTGCTGCCGGCGGCATGCGCCAGCACGTGCATCTGCCCGGCCCGGGAATCCAGGACCGCGATGTCATCCTGGCCCTGCCAGGAGACGCGGGTGTGCATCAGGATGGGCGGAGTGGCCCCGCCTACGGCCACGGCCGGGAAGGTCTCGGCGATCATCCAGCCTTCGCTGTAGTTCACCGCCGGCAGGGGAAGGGCGTGTCCTGCCCGGACCGTGCGCCGGTGCTCGGCCATCTCCTCCGCCGTCCAGGGACGGGAGTCGAGGCCGGCGCGCACCACCACGTGGACCGAGCCATCGCTGGACATGACCGCCATCTGCCGCTGGCCCCCGCGGTCGAAGAGGAAAGACCCGATGTCCACGCTGACCGCGGAGACGGGTAGACCAACACTCTCCAACTGGAAGCTGAAATCGCCGCGGGCGGCGGCGCGCAGATCACGCCCGCGCAGGACCATGACCTGGCCGCCGGCCACCAGGGCGGTGTCCGCAACGGCGTCCCGGTAGAGGTTGCCGAAGGCGAGGGAGGTCACCGTCCCCGGCATGGGGAAGCTCATCAGCAGGTGCGCCCCGTGGAAGACGAGGAGAGCGGGCTTCTGCCCGGCGGTGCCCACCAGGATCTGGCTCGAGGTGCTTCCAGGAAGCAGGCGCTCGGCCGCCAGCGCCGTGACCGGGCCGGGCAGCGCCAAGGTCAGCGGCTGAGTGAACAAGCCATGGCCGTTGCCGAAGAAGAGAAGAAGGTTGCCGTTGCTGCGCGAGCCCATGGCGAGGTCGAGGTAGCCGTCGCCGTTGAAGTCGCCGGTGGCCAGGAAGTCGGGCGTGCCGGGGACATCCATCACGCGCGCGTTGGGAAGAAAGGGATCGGGGAACTGGCCGCGTCCGATGGCGTCGAAGGAAGCCCGGCTCTGGGGCGCGAAGGCGTCGAGGTTGCCGCGATAGAAGGCGAGCGCGCCGCCGCTGGGGGTGGCATAGCCCACCACCAGGTCCTGCACGCCGTCCTGATCGAAGTCGCCGGCCGCCAGCGCCAGCGGCCGGCCCGCGCCCGAACTCAGAGCGCTGACCGCCGCCGCCTTCCCGGAGTAGCGGGACGCCATCGCGCGCGGCGCCTGCAGCCACACCTTGAACTGGCCCGGCGCCGGCTGCCCGACGGCCGCCGGAGCCGCGGGTGCCGGACTGGCTCCCGCAGCCGGTGCGGCCGGAGGTGCGGCCGGACCCGCGGCCAGCGCCGAGCCGGCCAGCAGCACAACCATGAGGAGAGGAATCAGACGAAGACGAGACAGCGAAAGGGCGGGGTCTTTCTGGCGGGGCATCACGGCCTCCGGGCCGATCCTCGCGCCGAGGGCCTCCTCGCGACGAGCGGCGGGCTAATTCTTCGCTTCGATGACTTGGGGGAGCCTATGGAGCCTTGCGATGGTAGTCAGAAGGAGAACGGCGGTCAAGCAGGAATCCGCGAATGTGCTTCACAGCAAGGGAGCAAGGCCGTCCTCGAAGGGGTGGTGGGAGCGGCGGCGCGCGCGGAGCGCGGCGCCGGCGCGGGTGCCGCAGCCACCCGCGAGCTAGATCTTCTCCACCACCACGGCGGTGCCGTAGGCCAGCACCTCGGTGACCCCTTGCATGACCTCGTTGGCGTCGTAGCGCATGCCCACCACGGCATTGGCGCCCAGCGCCGCAGCGTGCTGCAGCAGGAGCTCGAAAGCCTCCTCGCGCGACTTCTCGCAGAGCTCGGTATAGATGGTGATGTTGCCGCCCACCAGGGTCTGCAGTCCGGCGGCGAAGCTGCCTACCACCGAGCGGGAGCGCACGGTGATGCCGCGCACGATGCCCAGGTTGCGCAGCACGCGGTAGCCGTCGAGCTCGAAGGCGGTGGTGACCATGTCATGGGGGACAGCGGCGGTGGCGGGCGTCATGGATTCCTCCTGGTTGAGAGCCTCAGTGGGGGGATGCGAGCAGCCATCATAGTCCAACCGACCGCACGGCCCCAGCCCTGAAGCGGAGCCGGCGGGGGCCCCCCGGCCTGAGGGTGGCCCTAATGCACACAGAAGAAAGGAGAAAAGAGCGAGCCCGGGCAGGCCGCGCCCTGGGCCTGCAGCACTAGAGAGTAAACGGCGAGCCCTATTGTACTTAGCCGATGCGTCACCTGGGGCCATGGTTTCGGCCCGCGTTTTCCACAGGTGTGCCCTGGTTCTTCGGCTGGCGGAGAAGCACGAAGGTACAGCGTCCCGGCGTTACCGAGAAAGCGCTTGCATCGCTGTTGGGGCAGCGGTATTCTTCCCGCGCTCCGGCCAAACCAGCAAGAGTAGGCGCTCCATGTGGATAGAGAAGATTCGTCGCGGTGTACTTCAGGTTTCCACCGATCATGGTCCCCGCTACGTGAACCCCTCCCTGGTAGAGCGCGTGCAACTGGTGTGGATGTTCCGCAATTTCAACATCCTGAATCCTGAGATCTTGAGCCGGCAGCAGCGCGCCCTGGTGGACGCGCTTTGCGACGAGCGCCGCAACGGGGTAAAGGGCAAACAAGACCCGGAGCGGCTGTGCATCATCGGCACCGTGGAGAGTATTCCGGCGCTGCCCCCGAAGAAAGCGCCGGCCACCGCCTTGCGCTCCAGCGTGCGCAGCGCGTAACCGTCCGCGCGAACTTCCAGCCCCCGAATCCCGAACCTCTTGCGATGAGCCGGCGCCGGCTACGGATTGCCGCCGCTAGCGGGCTTGCCCATGGGCATGGGCAGGCGGCCGTCGGCGTCCTTGGTCAGGTCCAGGAACTTGGGATCGTTGCGCAGCGAGAGGAAGACGGCGTCCACCCGCGCTTCCATCATCTCCTTGGAGCGCACCGACTGGTAGCGCTCGTAGGTGAAGAAGTGGCGCTGCAGCAGGGCCAGGGCCTTGTCCTTCTGCCCGGCCTGGGCGTAGATGGCGGCCAGGTTGTAGGAAGCCATCAAGAGCGTCCGGTTCTCGTGCGCGATCTTCAGCGCCTCCTCGGTGTGTCCGCTCTGCGCCTCGAAGACGGCGGCAAAGACCAGGTTGAAGGGGTCCTTGGGCTCGAGCGCTAGCGCCTTCTTTACATAGAAGTCGGTCTTGGCGGCGTCGCCCTCGGAGTTCCAGTAGACGGCCAGGTTGCGGTAGGCCAGGGCCAGGGGGAAGACCTCGACCGACTGCTCCATCAGCCCCAAGCCCTTCTTGAATTCGCCGTTGTGGATGGTCATCTTGCCCAGGCCGTGCAGGGCGACGGCGCGCGAGAGCGGGTCGGCGGGCATGTCCAGGACCTGGTGGAAGATGGCGGCGGCCTTGTCCCAGTCGCCGAGCTCGTGGCGATAGAGTTCGCCCAGGTAGCGCAGCGGGGTGGGATCGGCGGGATCGAGGCGGTGGGCCTGGGAGTAGAGGCGCTCGGCTTCCTTGTAGCGGGCGGCGTCCTCCGCCTTCAGGCCGGCCTGCATGAGCTGCTGGACGCGGGCGCTGGTGCGGGCGTCGAAGAGAGGAGCGGCAGGGACGTCGGCCACGTCCTGCACGCCCAGCTTCTTGAGCTGCTTGGCGGCGTCCTTGGCCTTGCCCGGGAACATGCACTTCTGCTCGTAGACGGAGCGATAGAGGGCGATGGCGCCCGGTTGGTCGCCCGACTTGGCTTTTTCCTTGGCCTCGTCCATCTGCTGCTTGAGCTTGTCCTCGCGCGACTTCATCTCGGTCTCGAGCATCTTCTCGACCTGGTCGACCTTGAGGAAGCCGTTCTTGTTCTCGGCCTTGGCGACGGCAGTGCCGTCGGGCTGGGCGAGCACCGCCAGCGGCGTCTTGCCGCCCGACAGCAGCTTCTGGCCCAGTTCGGTGCGATAGTCCACCACCCCCATACTCACGCATTGGGAGGCGTAGAGCGAGAGGGTGCGGGAGTAGCGCAGGCTGGATCGCTCCAGTTCGGTCTGCGAAGAGGGCAGCCAATACACCACCAGCCCGGCCGTGGGCGCGGGGTCGGAGGGCTGGACGATCTTCCAGGGCACGGGGAAGGTCTGGTCCGGCATGGAGGAGCCGCCGCCCATGCCGCCCATGCCGCCGCCTCCGCCACCGCCGCAGGTGGCCCAGTCGGGCGGGACCAGGAGAAGAAGGGTGAGGAGAAGCACGAAGCGGCGGACCAGCAGGTTTCTCTTCGGCATGCGCGGCATTATAGCCTCGTTTTCAGGTGAGATTGAGGGGGCCCCGGGTGTTATCGATTAGACGCAGCCGGGCGGGAAAAGGGTGCCAGGAGTTAGCCCATGCCCGGGATGGTGTTGCGCGTCCCGGGTGGGCCTCACCTTTACACTTTTCCGGGGCGCGTGTTACTCTCGATGGGTCACTAAAACGACGAGAAAACGATAGGAGTGCACCAGCGTAGTGTTAGCGAGAGAACAGAAGGCGTCGATCATCCGCCAGTATGGCGTCCACAAGAGCGACACCGGCAGCCCGGAAGTGCAGATCGCACTGCTGAGCCAGCGTATCGGTGAACTGACGGATCACTTCAAGACGCACCAGAAAGACCACGCTTCCCGGCGCGGCCTTCTGATGATGGTCAGCAAGCGGCGTCGCTTGCTCGACTACCTGAAGAAATACGATTCCGAGCGCTACAAGAGCGTCATCCAGAAGCTGGGCATCCGCAAGTAAGGACCCGGACTGGGCGTGGGTGTCTGCGCCGACGGCGCCGACAACCGCGGCGGTGGTGTAGCTGAGCGGCATTTCAGGAAGTGGTTCTCTCCTCCCGCGTAGTGGCCGGGTTGCGCATCGCCCTGGACCTCCCGAAATGAGGCAAGGAAATGAAACTGGAAGCCACTGTGGAACTGGCAGGCGGCAAGAGTATTTCTTTTGAAACCGGACGGCTGGCCAAGCAGGCGCACGGCAGCGCGGTGGTACGCATCGCCGACAACGTGATCCTGGCCACGGCCTGCGCCAACGCCGATCCCCGCGAGGGCATCAGCTTCTTCCCCCTGACCGTGGATTATCGCGAGTACACCTACGCGGGCGGGCGCTTTCCCGGAGGCTTCATCAAGCGCGAAGGGCGTCCCACGGAGCGCGAGATCCTGACCTGCCGGCAGATCGACCGGCCTATCCGGCCCTTGTTTCCCGAGGGCTTCCGCTGCGAGACCCAGGTGATCGCCCTGGTGCTCTCCGCCGACACCGAGAACGATCCCGACGTGGCCGCCATCAACGGCGCGGCCTGCGCCCTGGAGGTCAGCGACATCCCCTTCCGCGGCCCCCTGGGGGCGGTGCGGGTGGGGCTGGTGAACGGCGCGTTCCTCATCAATCCGACTTACGCCGAGCGCAAAGAGAGCCTGCTCAACATCATGGTGGTGGGCTCGCCCGACGGCATCGTCATGGTGGAGTCGGGAGCCAGCGGGGTGGCCGAGCAGACGGTGGTGGACGCCATCGAGTTCGCCCACACCGAGATCAAGAAGATCTGCGCCGCCATCAGCGACCTGGCCAAGAAGGTGGGGCGCGCCAAGCGCAAGGTGGAAGCGCCGGAGGTGGACGAAGCCTACATGAAAGACCTGCGCGCCAGGATCGGCGAACGCCTCATGGACGCGCTCGACACCAAGAAGCATCCCAAGGCGGAGAGCCACAACCTGGTGCACGCCCTCGAGAAGGAGCTGCTAGCCGCCATCCCGGAGGACGACGAAGAGGCCCAGGACAAGCTGGAGGACTACTACGAGCTGCTGCGCGAGCGCATCTTCCGCGAGCAGGTGATCGAGCAGAAGCGACGGCCCGACCAGCGCGCCTTCGACGAGATCCGCCAGATCACCATCGAGGTGGGAGCGCTGCCGCGCACCCACGGCTCCGCCATCTTCACCCGCGGCGAGACCCAGGCGCTGGTCACCACCACCCTGGGCACCGAGGATGACATGCAGCGGCAGGAGCTCTTCGAGGGTGAATCCAAGAAGCGCTTCATGCTGCACTACAACTTCCCGCCGTTCTCGGTCGGCGAAGTCTCGTTCATGCGGGGCGCGGGACGGCGGGAGATCGGGCACGGCGCCCTGGCCGAGCGCGCGGTCTCGGCGGTGCTGCCCACGCTGGAAGCCTGGCCCTACGCCATGCGCGTGGTGTCGGACATCCTGGAGTCCAACGGCTCTTCCTCCATGGCCACGGTGTGCGGCGCCTCGCTCTCGCTGATGGACGCGGGCGTGCCCATCAAGAGCGCGGTCGCCGGCATCGCCATGGGCCTGGTGAAGGAGGGCGACAAGTACGCCATCCTCACCGACATCGCGGGAGCCGAGGACCACTACGGCGACATGGACTTCAAGGTGGCGGGCACGCGCGAAGGCATCACCGCCATGCAGATGGACATCAAGGTGCCGGGCATCACCTCGCGCATCATGAGCGAGGCCATGGAGCAGGCGCGGCGCGGCCGCCTCTTCCTGCTGGACAAGATGGCGGAGGCCATCGCCGAGCCGCGAGCCAAGATCTCGCCCTTCGCGCCGCGCATCTACACCGTGCAGATCCCCACCGACAAGATCCGCGAACTGATCGGGCCGGGAGGCAAGGTGATCCGCGGCATCATCGAGCAGACGGGGGTGAAGATCGACGTGGACGACAGCGGGCGGGTGAACGTGGCCTCCAACGACGAGGCCTCGGCCGCCAAGGCCCTGCAGATGATCGGCGACATCACCGCCACCGCCGAGGTGGGCAAGACCTACCTGGGCAAGGTGGTGCGGCTGGCCGACTTCGGCGCCTTCGTCGAGATCTTCCCCGGCACCGACGGGCTGCTGCACATCTCCGAGGTCGCCGAGCACCGCATCCGCGACGTGCGCGACGAACTCAACGAGGGCGACCAGATCCTGGTGAAGGTGCTCTCGGTGGAGGGCAACCGCATCCGGCTCTCGCGCAAGGCCATCCTCAAGGAGCAGCGCGCCAAGATGGGCCAGGCGGGCGCCGGCGTCGAGCCCCAGACCGCGGTGGGTTCCATGACCATCGAGGGCGGGGAAGGCGACTTCGACGAAGGCGAGGCGGAGGCGGGCGAGCCCAACTTCAATCGCGATGCGCCCATGCACGGCGATCGGCCGCACGGACAGGGAGGACGCCCCGGCGGCGGTGGTGGGGGCGGACGCCGGCGGCGCGGCCGCGGCGGACGCAGCGGACGTGGCCCCGGGCGCGGCGACGGCGGCGGGCGCGGGCCCGGCGGACCGCCCAGGTACTAGCAGATAGTAGCTAGGAAGAGCTGAAGAGCCGTGGCGAGAGCCACGGCTCTTGTTTTTTTTTTGACGGCTGAGGGCTGACGGCTGGTTCTCAGGGCAGCGGGATGCGGTAGAGGTTGCGGTGCACGCTCTGCCGGGTGAAGGCGTAGACGCCGGGCACGGAGCTGGCGCTGACTTCCTCATCGAGGATCAGGATGCCCTTCCCGGGAGGCACGTCCCGGACGGAGCCGATGCCCCCCTTGGGCAAGGCCGGCAGGACTTTTCCCGGAGGCACCGGCAGCAGGATGCTCTTGTCCTCGTTGAAGAGATGAAGATACAGGAAGCGGCCTGCGGCATCCCAATGCGCTGAACAGACCTGGCATAGATTCACAGGCGCGCCCCCGGCGATCGGGTAGGCCTGGACGAGGGCAGCCTGGTCCGCCGATTCCTGGCCCTGGTAGCCGGCGATCCACTGGCCGTCGGCCGAGACGCCGCCAAACTCGATCATGGGGCCGGGAACGACCTTCTCGCGCCCGCTGCCGTCCTCCTTGATGCGGTAGAGGAAGTTGTTCCTGCCCTCGGCCACGCGGAAGTAGATCTCGCCCCCGGGGCCGAAGGCGGGCTCGTCTTCGCTGACCGAAGAAGGGAACTGGCGCGGGGGATGGCGGCGGTCGAGGGAGGCGATCCACAGCCGGCTCTGGCCGGAAGACTCCGTGTTGGCGAAGACGATCTGCCGGCCGTCCAGGGAGAGGGTGAATGTGTTCATGGAAACCCCGGGAAGCGCAGGCTCGCTGTGTCCGCTCTGCAGGTCGGTCACCCATAACTCGCTGGCGGCAGGGGTCCCCAACCGCGCCGGCTGCTCCACCAGGTAGTACAACAGCCTGCCATCCGGGGAGAAGACGGGATTCCCAGCCGAGCCCTCGGATGAGATCTGGCGCTCGCCTTTGGCGTCGTGCACCCACACCGTGTTCGTGGTCAGGCCGACGGAGGTGATGAAGGAGCGCCCGTCGGGGGCCATGGCGATGCCTTCCTCGCTGGTGGCGCCGGAGGTGACCTGCTCAGAGACGCCGTCGGGATAAGCCTGGCGCCAGATGTGGCGGCGGCCGCCGGAGGTGGAACTGAAGTACATCCACTTGCCGTCGGGGGACCAGGCCACGCCGCCGCAGGCGCCGTCCGCGGGGCCGACGCGCTGCCCCGGCGAGCTGCCGTCGAAGGGAACCACGCGGCAGGGCAGGAAGCCGCCATTGTCCATCTCCACCAGCAGCACCGAGCGGCGGTCGGGAGAGAGCGCGGAGCGGTGCGCCATGCCGCGCTCCCGCGGCGGGACATAGACGTCGCGCTCCCCGGCGCGGCTCTGCTCCGCCGTCTCCAGGGCCATGTGGATGCCCTGCTTGATCTCGGAGAAGAGGACGTGCTGGGGATCGAGCCAGACGAGGCCGCTGGCATTGGGCAGCAGCAGCCGCGGCTCCCCGCCCAGCACGGGGACTTCCCAGGTGTCCCAGGCCGGAGCCACGGTGTAGTCGATGCGGGAGCCGTCGGGAGTGAATTGCGGGCTCATCTTGAAGGCGTCGTCGTGGGTGAGCTGCACCGGCTCGCCATCGGGCAAGAACTTCACGTAGATCTGTCCCGGGCCGTAGAACGTGGAGGGGCCGCGGACGAAGGCCAGCATGCGGCCGTCGGAGGAAAGGGCGGGCGAGACCGCGGAGTCGGAGAAGTCGGTGAGCTGCACCCACTCCGTCTGGGAAGCGGCGGGCTTGGGCTTGCGCAGGAAATAGGCGGCAGCGATGGCGGCCACGAGGGCCACGGCCGCTGCCGCGAGCAGGCCCCGGCGGGACAAGCGGCGGCGCGGCGCCGCCGCCGTCTTGCCGGACTCGGAGTCGCGGCGCAGGCGCTTGAGGTCGGCGCGCAATTCCGCCGCCGACTGGTAGCGCACCTCGCGGTCCTTCTCCAGCGCCTTGCCGATGATGTGCTCCAGGCCGGGCAGCAGGTCGGGGTTCAGGCGCACGGGGGAGACCGGCTCCTGGCGCAGGATGGCGTCGAAGATGAGCGCGCTGGTGGCGCCGGCAAAGGGCGCACGCCCGGTGGACATCTCGTAGAGCACGGCGCCGAAGGAGAACAGATCGGTGCGCGCGTCCAGTTCCTCGCCGCGCGCCTGCTCCGGCGACATGTAGGCCACCGTGCCCAGCGCGGTGCCCGGGCTGGTCAGGCTCTCCTCCGGCAGGCTGGCCGTGGCCATGGCGGAGCCCGCCGGCGCCTTCTGCCGCTTGCGGGTCTTGCTGGCCAGCCCGAAGTCGAGGACCTTGGCCTGGCCGCGCTCGGTGAGGAAGATGTTGGAGGGCTTGATGTCGCGGTGGACGATGCCCTTGGCGTGGGCGGCGTCGAGCGCGTCGGCAAGCTGCACCCCCAGCTCCAGGACCTCGGGATTGGGCAGGGGGCGGGCCCCGATGCGCTGTTGCAGCGTCCGGCCCTCCAGCAGCTCCATGGCGATAAACTGGCGGCCGCTCTCCTCGCCCACGTCGTAGATGGTGCAGATGCCGGGATGATTGAGGGCGGAGGCGGCACGGGCCTCGCGCTGGAAGCGCTCCAGCGCCTGGGGGTCGTCGGCCAGGCTTTCGGGAAGGAACTTGAGCGCGACCTCGCGGCCCAGGCGCGTGTCCTCGGCGCGGTACACCACGCCCATGCCGCCGTGTCCCAGCTTGGCCAGGACGCGGTAGTGGGAAACAGTTTTTCCGACGATCGAGTCGCTGCCCACAGCAGGTGCGGATTGATGGTAGGGCGAGGGTGGGGGCAAGTCAACCGGCCGGAGGGTCGGGCTGCGAGCGCCGGTCAGGAGTTCCCGACGGCGGCCCCGGAGCGCTTGGGCAGCATCTCGCCGATGCGCTTCATCTGCGCGCCCACGCCGCGCAGCTTCTCCTCGATGCGCTCGTAGCCGCGGTCGATGTGGTAGACGCGGTCGATGATGGTCTCGCCGTCGGCCACCAGCGCGGCCAGCACCAGCGAGGCGGAGGCGCGCAGGTCCGAGGCCAGCACCGCCGCGCCGCTCAGCAGGGTCTTGCCGCGCACGATGGCGCGCCGCCCCTCGATGGTGATGTTGGCGCCCATGCGCACCAGTTCCTGGGCGTGCATGAAGCGGTTCTCGAAGATGTTCTCGGTGACGATGGAGCTGCCGTCGGCCTGGGTGGCCAGGGCCATGTACTGCGCCTGCATGTCGGTGGCGAAGCCGGGGTACTCCTCGGTGGAGACGTCGGCGGCGCGGAGCGGGCCGTCGCCCAGCACGCGCACCGAGTCGCCGTCGGCCTTCAGCTTCACCCCCGTCTCTTCCAGCTTCTGCAGCAGCGCGGTGAGATGGCGGGGCTCGCAGCTGGAGACCATGAGGTCGCCGCCGGTGAGCGCCCCCGCCACGATGAAGGTCCCGGCCTCGATGCGGTCGGGGATGATGCGGTGGCGCGCGCCGCTGAGCTTGCTCACGCCGTGGATGCGGATGGTGGAGGTGCCGGCGCCCTCGATCTTCGCGCCCATCTTGGTCAGCAGGGCAGCCAGGTCGGCGACCTCGGGCTCGCGCGCGCAGTTCTCCATGACGGTCTCGCCTTCGGCCAGCACCGCTGCCATCATCAGGTCCTCGGTGCCGGTGACGGTGATGCGATCGAAGACGATCTCCGCGCCCTGCAGCCGCGGCGCGCGCGCTTCCACGTAGCCGTGTTCGGTGGTGATGGTGGCGCCCAGCTTCTCCAGTCCCTTGATGTGCAGGTTGATGGGACGGGCGCCGATGGCGCAGCCCCCGGGCAGCGAGACCCGGGCCACGCCCATACGCGCCACCAGCGGGCCCAGCACCAGGGTGGAGGCGCGCATGGTCTTCACCAGGTCATAGCCGGCCTCGGGGCGGGAGAGCTTGCGGGCGCAGATGGTGGTGCGGTGCTGGGCGCGACCGTAGCCCAGTTCGACCTCGGCGCCCATCTCCACCAGCAGCTTGCGCTCGGTCTCGATGTCTCGCACCTGGGGGATGTTCTCCAGGATGACCGGCTCCTCGGTGAGCAGCGCCGCCGCCATGGCGGGCAGGGCCGCATTCTTGGCGCCGGAGACGCGCACCGTCCCCAGCAGAGGGTTGCCGCCGCGAATGACGAACTTGTCCATGCCTTTCAGGGTCCCGGGCGTGTCAGCGGGGACACGCTCTGTGTCTGGAAGTACATTGTAAATTCTCCTGCCGCCTTGCGCCTTGGTGAGTATGACCATGGTCCGTCGCTCCCGGGAGTAACAGAGCAATTGCCGGACCAACCTCTCACCCCCTGAACGGGCGAAATCACGTTCTCTGCGCTCTCAGCGATCTCGGCGGTGAGGATCACAGTTCAATGGCGCGGCGGACGTGGCCGCGGGCCTGGCGCAGACGGCGCTGGGCGGCAGCGCGGCTGAGGCCGGTCTTCAACATGATCAGGGCGACGGGCACGCTCATGCCGGCGGACTGGAGCGCGCGCTGGGCGCGGCCGCGCGAGATGCCCGCGGCCTCCTGCAGGATCCGCAGCCCGCGCTCCACCAGCTTCCGGTTCTTGGTGTGCACGTTGACCATCAGGTTGCCAAAGACGTAGCCCAGGCGGGCCATGGCGCCGGTGGAGATGAGGTTGAGCACCATCTTCTGCGCCGTGCCGGCCTTCATGCGGGTGGAGCCGGCGACGACTTCGGGCCCCACCGCGGTGACGATGGCGATGTGCGCAGCGCGCGCCAGCGGCGAGCCGGGATTGCAGGTGACGGCCACGGTGCGGGCGCCGCGGCGCCGCGCGAACTCCAGAGCGGCCACGGTATAGGGGGTGCGTCCGCTGGCGGCCAGGCCGACCACGACGTCATCCTTGCCCGGCCTCTTCTTCGCCATATCCCGGCGGCCGCGCGCGGGGGAATCCTCGCTGACCTCGGTAGCGCGGCCCAGGGCGCGCGGGCCTCCGGCGATCACGAACTGCACGCGGCGCGGCGCGATGCTGAAGGTGGGCGGGCACTCGGCGGCGTCGAGCGCGGCCAGGCGGCCGCTGCTCCCCGCTCCTACATAGATGAGCCTCCCGCCGCGGGCGAGGGAGCGGGCCACGACCTCGATGGCGGGGGCGATCTGCGGCAGGGCGCGGCCGACGGCGGCGGCCACCTTGGCGTCCTCGCGGTTGATGAGGCGTGCGATCTGGCGGGCGGACAGGCTGTCGAGGCGGGCGGCCGCGGGATTGCGCCGCTCCGTCCTCAGCTTCGCGAGCTCTGCCGGCCTCTTCACTGGGTGAGCGCCTCCACCACCGCGTCGTGGAAGCGCGGGCGCATCTCCTTGATCTTCTGCGAGCGGCGGTCGGGCCAGGTGCGGTGGGTGAGCAGGACCACCGCCAGCTCGCGCTCGGGATCGATCCACAGCGAGGTGCCAGTGTAGCCGAGATGGCCGAAGGCGCGGGGAGAGAAGTGGCGGCCCGATTGCGAGGGCGGGGAAGGCGTGTCCCAGCCCAGCCCCCAGGAGGAGCCGGGCAGGCCGCTGCGCCGGGTGAAGAGCGCGACGGTGTCGGCGCGCAGCAGGGGAGCGCCGCCCGCGAGCAGGCAGTGGGCGAAGCGGGCCAGGTCGCCGGCGGGCGCGAACAGGCCGGCGTGGCCGGCGACGCCGCCCAGCACGCTGGCGTTCTCGTCGTGGACCTCGCCCTGGAGCACGCGGCGGCGGAAGCTGCGGTCGTCTTCGCTGGGCGGGATATTGGGGCGCAGCTCAGCGGGCGGGCAGAAGAGGGTATCCGTCATGCCCAGAGGGCCGAAGATCTCGCGCCGGCAGAAGCGGTCGAGAGGCTCGTCGGCCACCTGCGGCAGCGCTTCGCCCAGCAGGATGAAGCCGATGTCGCTGTAGGCGGAGCGGGTGCCGGGCTCGGCTTCGAGCGGCGCCGCGAGGGCGGCGGCGAGCAGGTGCGCGGGCGTGGCCGCGCTCTCGAAGAGGCGCAGGTAGGCGGGCAGGCCGGAAGAGTGCTCGAGCAGCATGCGCACGGTGACCTCGGCGCGGCGGGGGTCGTGTCCCAGGAAGCCGGGCAGGATTCCGGCCAAGGGAACGTCCAGATCGAGCTGGCCGCGCTCGTAGAGCAGCATGGCCATGGTGGTGGTGGCCACCGGCTTGGTCAGCGAGGCCAGGTCGAAGATGGTCCCGGGAACGAGCGCCGGAGAGTCAGGCTCGTAGGTGAAGCGGCCCACAGCGCGGCTGGCGGCCAGCTTGCCGCACTGGACGACGGCGCAGGCGGCCCCAGGGAAGGCGCGCTGCTCGATGCCCTCCGCCAGCACCGCCCAGGCGCGCGCGAAGATGCGCTCCTGGTCGTGGAAGCGGGGGAGCGGCGCGCCGGCGTGGCGGTGAGCTGTCAGAGTGGGATCGCCCGACGTTGGATTTGCTCGGGCGATTTATAACACAGCGGGAAACGCTTTGGGCGCGGGTGCGCCCGCGAACTCATGCCGCCGCGCGCCGCCAGGAGAGGCGGCAGGCAGCGGGCGGGCAGTACTCGTAGAGCACCGGCCCCACGCGCTCGACCAGGCAGCGTGAGTCCGCTCGCACGGCCACCAGACAGCGCAGGCAGAGGCAGAGGTAGTCCTCGCAGCCGCCCTGGCGGCGGAAGGCGGTCACCCGCCGGGGATGACGCACGGAGGCGCCGCAGAGCGAGCAACGGCTGCCGCCGCGGCGCAGGAAGGCCAACTCGAGATATTCGTCGAGGAGGCGGGAGCGCGCGCGCCGGACCTCTTCCCAATCTCCGTGGGCAGCCACGGCAAGGTAGTCGCGCATGGCCTGACGGAAGAGGTCGCGCTGCCGGTGAATGGCATCCGGCCCGGCGGCGAAGGGACCGCCGCAGACCGGGGTGGGCTCGATGAGGGGGAGCATCGCAGCCTCCGGCACGTACTCGTGCAGCCTCCATGCTAGCGTGGGCCGCCCTCTCTGCATCCCTGCCTTTCGTGCATGCTGACCTGTGCAGGAGGCCAATGACCCTGCAGGGAAAAAATTACCAGGCCCCACTTTCGCCGATGATAGAGTGTTCGGAAGAAGTGCAGCCTGCACGGCCCGCTTGACCGCTCATCCCAACCCGCTCCTGCGACGCATCCTGCCCGCCCTGCTGCTGCTGGTCTCCTGCCTGCCGGCTCACGCGCAGGAGCGCTTCCCGGCGGTGGACGCGATCCTGCAGCGGGCGGTGGACGAGGGCGAGGTCCCGGGCGCGGTGCTCGAGGTGGGGCACGACGGCCGGGTGGTCTATCGCAAGGCCTTCGGCGCGCGGGCGCTGGAGCCGCGCCGCGAAGAGATGACCGTGGACACCATCTTCGACCTGGCCTCCATGACCAAGCCGGTGGCCACCGCCATGTGCGTCATGCGGTTGGTCGAGCTCGGCCAGGTGCGGCTGAACGAGCCCGTGGCCCACTACCTGCCCCAGTTCGGGCAGAACGGCAAGCAGGACATCACCGTGCGGCAGCTCCTGACGCACTTCTCCGGGCTGCCTCCCGACCTCGACCTGAAACAGCGCTGGGAGGGCAAGCAGGAGGGACTGCGGCGCGCGTACGCCTCGGCGCCCGTCATCCCGCCGGGCTCGGCGTTTTCCTACAGCGACATCAATTTCATCGTGCTGGGGGCGCTGGTGGAGAAGGTCTCGGGCATGCCGCTCGAGCAGTACGCCGAGAGGTACATCTTCCAGCCGCTGGGAATGACGGAGACGCGCTTCCTGCCGCCAGCGAATTGGCGGCCACGCATCGCGCCTACGCAGTTCGTGGACGGCGTGATGCTGCGCGGAGTGGTGCACGATCCCACGGCGCGGCGCATGGGCGGCGTGGCGGGGCACGCCGGGCTGTTCTCCACCGCCGACGACCTGGCCCGCTTCGCGCAGGCGCTGTTGGACGAGAAGATCCTGACGCCGGGCATCCTGCGCAAGATGGAGACGCCGCAGCAGCCGCCCAACGCCACCGTGCTGCGCGGGCTGGGCTGGGACATCGATTCGCCCTATTCCACCAACCGTGGGGAGCTGCTGCCGGTGGGCTCGTTCGGGCATACCGGCTTCACCGGGACCTCGATCTGGATCGACCCGGTGACGCGCACCTACATCATCCTGCTGACCAACGCGGTGCATCCGCGGGGCGGGAGGTCGGCGGTGTCGCTGCGCTCGCGTGTGGCCACGGCGGTGACGGAGGCGCTCGACCTGAAGGTCAGCGAGCAGGAAGCGCTGCGCTGGGCCGCCATCACCGGCTACAACGAGACCGAGACGGCGGCGCGGCGGCTGCAGGCGCGCAATGGGCGCACGCTGGCCGGCATCGACGTGCTTGAGGCCGGCAACCTCAATCTCTTCAAGGACGGCAAGAAGCACAAGATCGGGCTGCTCACCAACCAGACGGGGGTGGACGCGGAGGGCCGCCGCACCATCGACGTGCTGGCGCACGCGCCCGGGCTCGAGCTGGCGGCTATCTTCAGCCCGGAGCACGGCGTGACGGGCGCGCTCGAGACCGACAAGATCGGCAACAGCCGCGACGCCGCCACCGGCGTTCCGGTGTACAGCGTGTACGGCGCGGGCGACGCCGCCAAGCGCCCGCCGCTGGAGGTGATGCGCGGGCTGGATGCGGTGCTCATCGACCTGCAGGACGCGGGCGCCCGCTTCTACACCTACGAAACCACGCTGGGCTACTTCCTGGAGGCGGCGGCGCAAGCCGGGACCGAGATCATCGTGCTCGACCGGCCGAATCCGATCACCGGCTCCATGGTGCAGGGGCCGCTGTCGGTGATGGGAAAGGAGCCGCTGTTCACTAACTATTTCCCTATGCCGGTGCGGCACGGGATGACCCTGGGCGAACTAGCGCAGATGTTCAACGGCGAGCGGCGGATCGGGACGCGGCTGCGCGTCATCGCCATGCAGAACTGGATGCGCGGCGATTGGTACGACTCGACCGGGATGGCGTGGGTGGATCCCTCGCCCAACTTGAGGAGCCTGACGGAAGCCACGCTCTATCCCGGCGTGGCGCTGGTAGAGGGGACCAACGTTTCCGTGGGACGGGGGACCGACACGCCCTTCGAGATGGTGGGCGCGCCCTGGATCAAGGGCAGGGAACTGGCGGCGTACTTGAACGCGCGGCGCATCCAGGGCGTGCGCTTCGTGGCGGTGACGTTCACGCCGGCCTCGGGGCCGTACGCGGGGCAGGTGTGCCAGGGAGTGAACATCCTGCTGCTGGACCGCGGGGCGCTGGATGCGCCCGAGATGGGGATCGAATTGGCTTCGGCGCTGCGGAGGCTCTATCCGGCGGACTACAAGATCGCGCCCATGCTCGACATCCTGGCCAACCCGGCGGTCTTCCAGGCGGTCCAGACCGGCGAAGACCCGCGCCGCATCGCCCAGGATTGGCAGGACGCGGTGCAGGATTTCCAGGAGATGCGGGGCAAGTATCTGATTTATCCGAAGTAGGTGGCAGCTCCTGGCTCGCCTTCTCGGGGCACACGGGGCGCGATAGCTACTAACCGAGGTTAGAATGACAACGCGGAAAAGCTTCACCATGAGACGCCTTCTCGCCCTAGCTCTGCTCCTGCCGCTGCT
The DNA here is from genome assembly GCA_035624475.1 of Terriglobales bacterium. Classification (NCBI taxonomy): domain Bacteria; kingdom Pseudomonadati; phylum Acidobacteriota; class Terriglobia; order Terriglobales; species Terriglobales bacterium. The sequence goes on along the minus strand of DASPRL010000403.1, from coordinate 568 downwards.
CTTAACGAAAGCGTTCGGAGAAGGCCCGAAGTGCAAAGGCAACCGACGAGTCGTCAGTGCCTGCTATGTCGTTCGCGGGAGGATGACATTCGGAGCGGGGACGCCGGCATTGCGGATTTGGCCGATTGGCACAAGACGGATGCTCGGCGTAACCGCAGGACCGCACGCAGACGATGCAAGCGACCCGGTCCTGCCCGATGAGTTGAAGCGTCTGATCACTGGGCATGAGGCCATCTTCGGGAACTTCGAGGTGTGCCCATTCACCCCTGAGCGCAAGGGGAGATGCAGATGGTGTGCGTAGAAAGTGCGTCACACATCACCGTGAGAGGCTACGCCACCCCGATAAGGAACAACGGGCGGTGAGATTAGCTCCCATTCTCACTCGGGTTAGCCCGCTCCGGCCGCGCACGCCCGGCCAATCGCCTGCTACACTGCTGTACCGACACCCATGGCGGTTCGAACCATCTCCAGCATGGCGGAAGAGTGCGCGCGCGGAGAGCGCGAGGGCTGGCGGGAGTTCGTGCGCGACTACGCCGGCATCGCGCGGCAACTGCTGGAGCTCTATTTC
>DASPRL010000402.1 GCA_035624475.1 Terriglobales bacterium | reverse complement strand
CGCGCTATAATCGCGGCAACCGAAACTCTGCCGCGATGAGCGATCCCTCCACGCCGCGCTCCGGCCCGCCCGCCTCCACCGAGGCGACCACCCCGCTGATGCGGCAGTACGCTGCGCTCAAGAAAGAGCATCCCAACGCCCTGCTCTTCTTCCGCCTGGGCGACTTCTACGAACTGTTCTTCGAGGACGCGGTGGTGGCGGCGCGCGAATTGCAGATCACCCTAACCTCGCGCAGCAAGGAGAAGGGCGTGGCCGTGCCCATGTGCGGCGTCCCCTACCACGCCGCCGAGAACTACATCGCCAAGCTCATCCGCAAGGGATTCAAAGTGGCAATCTGCGAACAGATGGAGGACCCGCGCTTCGCCAAGAAGCTGGTGCGGCGCGAGGTGATCCGCGTGGTCACGCCGGGCACCGCCGCCGACGCCTCGCTCGGTTCCGAGGAGAACAACTTCCTGGCGGCCATGGCGCACGTAGGCGACGCCGTGGGCTTCGCCGCCCTCGATCTTTCCACCGGCGACTTCCGCGCCACCGAGTTCCGCGGGTCGGAGGCGGCGCAGCGCATCCTGGAGGAACTGGAGCAACTGCGGCCGCGCGAGGTGCTCTTCGGCTCTTCCCTGCCCCTGTTCGAGAAGGCAGGCGAGGCGGGCCGCAACCCGCAGGTCTCCTGGGCCGAGACCCCGCTCGACGACTGGGTCTTCGCGCCCGACTACGCGATCCCGCTGGTCGAGAACCATTTTGGCGTGCTTTCGCTCGAGGGCTTCGGGCTGGCCGGCCGTCCGGCAGCGGCCTCGGCGGCGGGCGCCATCCTGCACTACGTGCGCTCGACCCAGCACGGCACCCTCGACCACGTGGACCGCATCGGCTTCTATGAGCGCCAGAACTGCCTGGTGCTGGACGCGGTGACGGTGCGCAACCTGGAGCTGATCGAGCCGCTGTTCGCGGGCGCGGGCGACGACGTCACCCTCTTCCGCGCCCTCGACCACACCATCACCCCCATGGGCAGGCGGCTGCTGCGGGCGTGGATCCTGCGCCCTTCCATCGAGCGCGAGGAGATCGAGCGGCGGCTGGACGCCGTGGAAGCGCAGGTCAAGGAAACCGTGCCTCGCGAGGAGTTGCGCCGCGCCCTGGGCGGCATTTTCGACATCGAGCGCCTGCTCAGCCGGGTCACCCTGGAGACGGCCAACGCGCGCGACCTGCTGGCGCTGGCGGCCTCGCTGGGCCGGCTGCCGGGGGTACGGGCGGCGCTGGCGCGACTGAAGGCGGAGCGCCTGGGCGCTCTGCGCGAGTCGCTCGACGAGCTGGCGGACGTGCGCGAGCGCATCGAGCGCGCCATCGTCCCCGAGCCGCCGCTCAGCTTCGCCGACGGCGGCGTGATCCGCGCCGGGGTGGACGCCCCGCTGGACGAGCTGCGCGACCTGAGCCGCAACTCCAAGCAGTACGTCGCCCGCATCGAGGAGCGGGAGCGCCAGCGCACCGGCATCGGCTCGCTCAAGGTGAAGTTCAACTCCATCTTCGGCTACTACATCGAGATCTCGAAGCCCAACCTGCACCTGGCGCCGGCCGACTACGAGCGCAAGCAGACCCTGGTCAACGCCGAGCGCTTCACCACGCCCGAGCTGAAGGAGTACGAAGCCAAGATCCTGGACGCGCAGGAGAAGATCGTGGAGATCGAGCGGCGGGTCTTCGGGGAGTTGCGCGCCGCCATCGCCGCCCAGGCCAAGCGCATCCGGCAGACGGCGCTGGCCCTGGCCGAGGTGGACGTGCTGGCCTGCCTGGCGCACCTGGCCGCCGCCGCGAATTACTGCCGGCCGCAGATCGAGGAGAGCGGCGACCTCGAGATCGTCGAGGGCCGCCACCCGGTCATCGAGCGCCCGGAGTTGACCGGCAGCAACGACCGCTTCGTGCCCAACGATCTCTTCTTGAACCCGACCACGCAGTCCATCCTGGTGCTGACCGGGCCCAACATGGGCGGCAAGTCGACCTACCTGCGGCAGGCGGCGCTGATCGTCATCCTTGCGCAGATGGGCTCGTTCGTGCCCGCGCGCAAGGCGCGGCTCGGGCTGGTGGACCGCATCTTCACCCGCATCGGGGCCAGCGACAACCTGGCCCGCGGCCGCTCCACCTTCATGGTGGAGATGACCGAGACCGCGGCCATCCTGAACACCGCCAGCCCGCGCTCTTTGATCCTCTTGGACGAG
>DASPRL010000401.1 GCA_035624475.1 Terriglobales bacterium | reverse complement strand
AGGGCCGCAAGCCTTCTTTCCCCTGCGGCCGCGCCCCAGGCTGTCAGCGCCACGCTCCCCGCGATCCACAGGAACTCCAGGCCGCGCCAGGCTGCCAGCCGCACGGCCGGAAAGAGCAAGGCCAGGTTCTTGGTCCAGCCCTCGCACATTTGCCCCAAGCTGCGGTACATGCGGGTGCGCACCGCGTCGCCCCCGTAGCGAAAATGCAGGCGATAGGCGGCGCGCTTGAAGACCCGGGCGAGCGCGACGTCTTCCAGGAGCTCCTGCGCGACGGCCGCGTGTCCTCCCACTGCCTCGTAGGCGCCGCGCTCCACCAGCAGGTACTGGCCGTTGGCGGCGGCCACCGGCGAGGCCGGATCGTTGACCTTTGCCGGCGGGTAGGTGCGGGAGAGATCGGAAAACACCAGCGGCATCACTGCGTGCTCCCAGAAGCCGTGGATCTCCTGCGCCGGGGAATAGGAGAGCAGGGCCGCGCCGTGCTCCTTCGCCTCGGCCAGGCTGCGCGCCAGCGACCCGGGCCGGTGCACCGTGTCGGCGTCGGTGAACAGCAGCCAGGCGCCGCGCGCCTGACCGACGCCGCCGACCAAGGCATTCGATTTCCCGCTCCACCCCTCCGGCAGCGGCCCGGCCTCAAGTACGCGCACGCCCGGGAACGACTTCGCGATGGCGGGGGTGCGGTCGGCGGAGCCGTCGTCCACGACCACCACCTCGAAGTCCACCCCCTCCTGGCAAACCAGCGATTCCAGGCAGGCTCCCAGGCTGGCCTCCTCGTTGCGCGCCGGCACGATGACCGACACGGCTGGTCCGTTCTCCTGAGGGGCTGGCGTCATGGGCGTATCCAGTTATTATAGAGGGGTGCGACGCTGCTCCTATCTGCTGCTGTTCGCGGCCCTGGTCCTGGGGTGCGACCGGGGCACCGAACCTGCCCTGATCGGCCGACCCGCCCCCGACTTCACCGTGCAGGACTCCGACCGCAAAGTGACGCTGCGCGACCACCGCGGCAAGGTGGTGGTGCTGAACTTCTGGGCCACCTGGTGCCCGCCCTGCGTCGAAGAGACACCGTCGCTGGTCGCCATGCAGCAGCGCACCCGCCCCAAGGTCGAGGTCATCGCGGTGAGCGTGGACGTGGACGAGCAGGCCTACCGCGACTTCATCCGCGACTACAAGATGCAGGACCTGGTCAACGTGCGCGACCCCCAGGGCAAGAAGAGCAGCGGCCTCTACGGCACCTGGAAGTATCCCGAAACCTACATCATCGACGAGAACGGCGTGCTGCGCCGCAAGTTCATCGGACCGGTGGACTGGACCGATCCCAACATCCTCGACTACCTGAACAAGCTCTAGAGCTTCACGCGCCGCAGCCGCAGCGAATTGGAGATCACGCTCACCGAGCTGAAACTCATGGCGGCCGCCGCGAGGATCGGGTTCAGCAGCGCCGCGAATCCGAAGAGAGGATAGAGCACGCCGCCGGCGATGGGCACCCCCAGGGCGTTGTAGCCGAAGGCCCACACCAGGTTCTGGCGGATGTTGCGCATGGTGGCCTGGCTCAGCCGCCGCGCCCGCACGATGCCCCGCAGATCGCCCTTCACCAGGGTGACGCCGCCGCTCTCCATGGCTACGTCGGTGCCGGTGCCCATGGCGATGCCTACGTCGGCCTGGGCCAGCGCGGGCGCGTCGTTCACGCCGTCGCCCGCCATGGCCACCACCCGTCCCTGCGCCTGCAGCCGCTTCACCACTTCGGACTTCTTCTCCGGCAGGACCTCGGCCTCGAACTCCTCGATGCCCAACCTGCGGGCCACCGCCTCCGCCGTGGCGCGGCTATCGCCGGTGAGCATGACCACCTGCACGCCCTGGGCGCGCAACTCCCGCAGCGCTTCGGGCGTGGAGTCTTTGAGCGGATCGGCGACGCCCAGCAGCCCGGCCGCCCGGCCATCCACCGCCGCGAAGATCACCGTCTGCCCTTCTCCGCGCAAAGCCTGGGCGCGCGCCGGCAGCTCGCCGGCGTCGATCTTCAGTTCCTCGAGCAGCTTTTCGTTCCCCGCGGCGACGCTGCGCGCGTCCACCGTGCCGCTCGCGCCCCGTCCCGGAAACGAGCGGAAGTCGCGGCACTCGGAGAGCTTGAGCCCGCGCTCCTGGGCGCCCGCCACCACCGCCGCTGCTACCGGGTGCTCGCTTCCCTTCTCCAGGCTGGCAACCAAGCGCAGCAGCTCTTCTTCCTGCGTGTCCGCCGCCGCTGCCACCGACACCAGCCGCGGCTTGCCTTCGGTCAGCGTGCCGGTCTTGTCCACCACCACGGTGTCGACCTTCTCCAGGATCTCGAGCGCCTCGGCGTTGCGGATGAGCACGCCGGCACGCGCTCCGCGCCCGGTGCCCACCATGATGGCCATGGGCGTGGCCAGACCGAGCGCGCAGGGACAGGCGATGATCAGCACCGCCACCGCGTTCACCAGGGCGTAAGCCAGCCGCGGTTGCGGCCCCCACAGGCCCCAGGCTACGAAGGTCGCCACCGCCGCCGCCATCACCGCCGGCACGAAGTAGGAAGAGACGCGGTCCGCCAGCCGCTGGATGGGGGCGCGGCTGCGCTGCGCCTCGCTCACCAGGCGCACGATCTGCGCCAGCAGGGTCTCGCTGCCCACCTTCTCGGCGCGCATCACCAGGCCGCCGGTGCCGTTCAGCGTGCCGCCGATCACCCGGCTGCCCGGTCCTTTCTCCACCGGGATGGACTCGCCCGTGATCATGGACTCGTCCACCGGGCTGGCGCCCTCCAGCACGACACCATCCGCCGGGATCTTTTCGCCGGGACGCACGCGCAGGCGGTCGCCCGCCTGAACCTGATCCAGGGGGATGTCGGCCTCGGCGCCGTCGGTGAGGCGGCGCGCCGTCTTGGGGCTCAGATCGAGCAGGGCGCGGATGGCGCTCGAGGTCTGCGCTCGCGCCCGCAACTCCAGAACCTGGCCCAGCAGCACCAGCACCACGATGGCGGCCGCGGCCTCGAAGTACACGTGCACCTCGCCGCCGTGCCCACGCAGCGACTCCGGGAAGGCTCCCGGCGCCAGCACGGCCACCGCGCTGTAAAGGTAGGCGACGCCCGTCCCCATGGCGATCAGGGTGAACATGTTGGCGCTCCGGTTGAGGACCGACTGCCAGCCGCGCTCGAAGAAAGGCCAGCCGCCCCACAGCACCACCGGCGTGGCCAGCAGGAACTCGATCCATTGCGAGACCCGGGGCGCCAGGCCCAGGTGCAGCCACATCCCGCCCATGGCCAGCACCAGCAGGGGGGCGGTCAGTACTAGCCCCACCCAGAAGCGGCGTGACATCACCCGCAGTTCGGGGTTCTCTTCCTCCTGCGCCGT
>DASPRL010000400.1 GCA_035624475.1 Terriglobales bacterium | reverse complement strand
TGGCGGTGTGCGCCGGGGCGACGGTGGCGTTACCGTCCAGCCGCATAGGCAGGGGCACCGCCACCAGGAAGAGGAGGGCAGCGCCGGCCAGCGCCAGGAGGGTGCTGCGCCGCCGCTTTTCCATGGCCATGAACTTGCGCTTTTTCTCCAGCACCGGCTCCAGCACGCCGATGAAGGGAACTTCCTTGTAGAGTTGGGCGTTGCGCAGGGCCACCGTGGCCTGTCCGCCCAGCACCTTGAGCATCTCCAGGTGGGCGGCGCTGAGGAAATCGGGATCGCTGCTCTCGATGGCCAGCAGCCCCACCCGGCCCTGGTCGTCGGCCAGGGGCAGGCAGTAAAAGGCGCGGGCCCCGCTCTCCTCGAAGTAGCGCTTGAATTTTTCGCGGGTCTCGGGGCGGGGGTCCTCGACCTCGTCGCCCCTCTGCACCACGTAAATCTCTTGCCCTGCCACCGAGGCCCAGCGCAGCAGCTCGTCCAGGCGCTTGACGTCGGGATCGGCGTGATTGATCTCGGGCATGCTGGAGATAGCCTTCAACTGCAGCTTGCCGCTCTGCTCCAGCGCGATGCAGGCGCGCTCGTAGGGAATGACGGCGCTGGGCCCGGTGACGATGGCGTGCATCACCCGTTCCAGGTTCAGGGTGGAGGTGATCTCGCGGCTGACCTGCACCAGGGTCTCCAGGATCTCGACCTTGCGCTCGGCCAGCAGCAGGCTGGCATTGTGCAGCGCTCCCCCGGCCGCCTCGGTGATGTTCTGGAGCAGGAAGAGGTCGTCCTCGTCGAAGGGCTCGCCGTCCATCCGATTGATGGCTTCGGCCACGCCCACCACCGCGCCCCCATGCATCACCGGGGCCGCCATGACCGCGAAGGCCGCGCCCTCCGCGCCTTCTTCCAGGCCGGCGTTGCGCTGGGCCAGGCGCTCGTCGCCGGGCTCGTTGATGGCCACCGCCTCGCCGCTCTCGGAAACCGCCCAGGCCACGCCCCCACCCGCCTTCTGCACGGCCCCCGTTTCGGCGGTGAGGTCGGTTCCCGCCTGGCTGGCCAGCAGCAGGGCATCGCCCTGCACCAGCCACAGGTTCACCGCCTGCGTGTCCAGCAATTCTCGGAACTTGGAGGTGATGATGGGCAGCAGCTCGTCCATCTCCAGGGTGGAGTTGAAGACCTTCTCCAGGTCGTAGAGCTGGGTGACGCGGGAGATGGATTCCAGGCCGGTGTTGCGCTCGGCCTCATAGGCCATACCGGCGGCCAGGCCCATGGCCGCCAGCCGCGGCAGCTCGCCCAGCGCGGTCAGCACCTCGGGCGCCATGGGGGTTGTGAAGCTGAGCAGCTCCAGGGCGCCCACCAGGTCGTCGTCGATGAGCAGCGGAATGGCCGCCAGCGAGACCAGGGTACGGCGGATGTTGAGGTGAGCGTAGGCTTCGCGGGCCAGCTCGCTGCCGGCAAACAGCATGGCCTGGCGCTTGGCTCCCATCATCCCCAGGGTGCCGAAGTCGGACTCGATGGCCGCATCGGAGAAGGCCACCTCGCCGTCGGTGGCGCGCGGCACCCACAGCCCGCTCTCGTCCGCCGTGTACACCACCACCGCTCCGCCGGGGACGAACTGGGCGGCCTGTTCCGCGATCAGGCGGGCACGGGGCGCCACTTCACTGGAAGAGAGCAGTGCGGCCGCCAACTCCGCGTACGAGATCGCGGGACTGCGGGTTGCCATAGAGACCGCTCCTGAGCAGCGGTGGTCGACTCGCAAAGGGGACTGGGAGCCACGACCCTTGCAAATTCCCGACGCTTCCTCTAACGTGTGCGCGCACTCTAACAAACGGCTTTCCGGGTGTCAAACCCGGCCCCAGGGCTGGAGGCAGCGTGGATATCAGCGTTCTCAAGCACGGCAACGTGCAGGTCATCAAGCTGCGCGGCGACCTCAAGATCGGTCCTCCCGTGGATGCGTTCCGTCAGACTCTCGAGGAGATCCTGAACGGCGGCGACTCCTGTCTGGTGATCGGCCTGGAGGAGGTCCCCATGATCGACTCCAGCGGCATCGGGGTACTGGTGCGCTCGCTCACCTCCGCTAAGGCTCGCGGCGGCGATCTGCGCCTGGTAAACCCTTCCCGCCTGGCGGTCCAGACCCTGAAGATCGTCGGCCTGCTGAAGCTCTTCCAGGTCTTCGAGAATGAGCAAGAAGCGCTCGCGTCCTTCCAGTAGGAAGCAGCGAACGGTCACGGGACGAGCGGGCCGGCGGCGCGCTGCCTCGGCCCGGCCCCTCATCACCACCGCGGTCTTCGACCTCGACGATACCCTGTACGATTGCTACGGGCAGCGGGTGCTGGCGGCGCATCGTCACGCCGCCGCAGCCATGGTGCGCGCCGGCCTGCCCGCCACACCGGCGCGCGTATTGCGGCTGCGCTTACGCGCTTTTCGCCGCGACCCGCGCATCTCCCGCATCGACCCAGAGATCTGCCGTCACTTCCGCATCGCGCATCCCGAGAAGATCCTGCAGGCAGCGCGCCAGGCCTTCTTCACGCTGCCGGTAGGCAGACTCAGGCTGTTTCCCGCCAGCCTGCGGGTGCTGCGCACGCTGCATCGCGCCGGGGTTCGCATCTTCGTCGTCAGTTTCGGCGACCCCTTCACCCAGCACGCCAAGGTGCGTGCCCTGGGCCTGCACCGCGAGCCCGCGGTGGAGCGCATCTTCTACGCCGACACCGCCCACCTGGTCACCAAGGAGGGCGTCTTCCGCTCGCTGCTGCGCCACGTGGAGCCCGACCCCAAGCGGATCTTGGTGGTCGGCGACCGGCCTTCCAGCGAGATCCGCGCCGGCAAACTCCTGGGCATGCACACCGCCCGCCTGCTGCACGGCGAATTCCTCGGCCTCAAGCCCGCGGGCCCGGAAGAAAAAGCCGACTTCACCCTGCGCGACATCGCCGGCGTCCTGCGCCTGCCCCTCCGCTTTGGCAAGGCTGATTAACCACAGAGGACACCGAGGACACGGAGGAAAAACAAGGTTCTCCCGTCCACCCGGAACGGGTGCCCCGCGAGTCAGGCGGTGTGACCTGGGTGTGACCTTCGTGTCCTTTGTGGTTAGCTTTTCTAGAAACTAGAAACGAGAAACTGGAAACTGCCCTCGGGGCAGGGAACTGCCGCCTGCGCTATACTTTTCTGCGGAATGGCGGACATGCAGAAGACCTTTTACCTCGAGACCTTCGGCTGCCAGATGAACGTCCACGACTCCGAGAAGGTCGTGGGCACGCTGCTGGCCGAGGGCTACCGGCAGGTGGAGAGCGTCGAGGAAGCCGGCCTCATCCTCTACAACACCTGCTCCATCCGCGACAAGGCGGAGCAGAGGGTCTTCCACCGCCTGGCCGACTTTCGCCGGCTGCAGGCCCAGGGCAAGAAGTTCGGGGTGCTGGGCTGCGTGGCGCAGCAGGAGGGCGAGAAGATCTTCGAGCGCGCGCCCCACGTCTCGCTGGTCTGCGGCTCGGCCTCCTACCGCAACCTCTCGCAGATGCTGGTGCAGATCGAAGCAGGGAAGCGTGCCACCGGCCTGGACGACCGGCAGACCGACGAAACCTTCGAGACCGAGTTCACCGCACGCTCCCATCCCCACCGCGGCTACATCACCATCATCGAGGGTTGCGACAAGTTCTGCGCCTTTTGCGTGGTGCCGTACACCCGCGGCAAGGAGCGCAGCCGCACCTCCGCCTCCGTGCTCGACGAGGCCGGGCGCATGGCCGAGACCGGCTTCACCGAGATCCAGCTCTTGGGCCAGAACGTGAACTCTTACAAGGACCCCTCCGGCAGGATGTCGTTCCCCGGGCTGCTGGCGGCGGTCGGGGAGGTGCCCGGCATCCGCCGCGTGCGCTTCACCACCTCCCACCCGCGCGACTTCACCCGCGAGATCGTCGCAGCCATCGACGCCGTGCCCGCCCTCTGCGATCACGTGCACCTGCCGGTGCAGAGCGGCTCCTCGCGCGTGCTGGCTGCCATGGCCCGCGAGTACACCCGGGAGCAGTACCTGGAGCGCATCGCCTGGATCCGGGCAGCCCGCCGCGACATCTCGGTGACCACCGACCTCATCGCGGGCTTCCCCGGCGAGAGCGAGGCTGAGTTCGAGGAGACCCTTTCCCTGGTGGAAGAGGTGGGCTACGACGGCGCTTTCGCCTTCAAGTACTCGCCCCGTCCGAACACGCCCGCCCTGGACATGCCCGACAGCGTCCCGGAGAGCGAGAAAGCGCGCCGTCTGGCGGCCCTGCAGGAGCGGCAGCGGGAAGTCTCCACCCGCCGCAATGCGCGACACGTGGGCGAGATCCTTGAAGTGATGGTTGAAGGGAAGAACGAGGCCCGCGGGCAGTGGGTCGGCCGCACCTCGCAGAACAAGGTGCTGAACTTCACCGTCCCCGCCGGCATCCAACCCTGCCTAGGGGGTTACTTGCGGGTGGGCGTGACCCGCAGTTTTCCTAACAGCCTGGCGGGAGAAGTGGTAGGCTAGGCCGCGAACGGCAAGGCAGGAGGGCCCCACGATGGAAGTCGAGATGAAGATCCGCGGACTGATGATGGATCCAGTCACCAACATGCCCATCGTGATCCTCAAAGACGTCAGCGGCGACGCCGTCCTGCCCATCTGGGTGGGCATCTACGAGGCCAACGCCATCGCGCTGGAGATCGAGAAGGTCGCCACCCCACGCCCTATGACCCACGACCTCATCAAGAACCTGCTGGTGGGGCTCGACACCCACGTGCACAAGGTGGTGGTCAGCGAACTGCGCGACGACACCTTCTTCGCCGTCATCTGGCTGGAGCGCGACGGCCGCATCATCAGCGTGGACTCGCGCCCCTCCGACGCCCTGGCCCTGGCTCTGCGCCTGGACTGCCCCATCTTCGTCGAGGACCAGGTGCTGAAGTCCTCCAAGCAGGCCAGCACCGCCTCCGACCGCGTCTCCGGCGAGGAACTGCGCAAGTGGCTGGAGGGCCTCAACGACGAGGACCTCGGCAGATACAAGATGTAGCGATGTAGGAGTCAGGGGTCAGTAGTCAGGGGCCCGCTGCCGGCGCTGACTCCTGACCCCTGACTCCTGATCCCTGGCTCCTGACTGTCCCTTTGCGATGGCTGATCCCTCCACCCAACTCCAACGCTTGGTCGAAGCCGGCTTCGAACTCCAGACCTTCGAGCGCTACCCCCGGGCGGTGGGCGCGGTGCGCGACGGCTGCATCGCCCTGCTCGAGGTTCAGGCCGACGGCCTGCGCCTGATCCAAGCCGGCTGGCGTATGGGCGAGGTCATGGGGCTGCTGGTCGAGCGGAACGGCCTCCAGGTCTTCCAGTACAAGTCCGAGAGCGTCGAAGCGACCCCCGAGCGGCTGGCTGCGCTTCGCAGCCTGCGGAAGGACGTGGAGGCGCTGCTGGCAACGCCTTGAGGCGCAAGCGCGGCAGGGAAGGCGCTACTCCTGCGAGTGCTTGCGGGGACGTCCGCCATGCTCTGCCTTGTGCTCGGGCGGCTTCCCCTCGCCCAGGTGGCGGCGATAGACGTGGTGGGTCAGGTCTTCCAGGTGCGTGAGCCCGGAGCGATGGCGGGCCTGCTTGCGCCGGTCGCTGCCCCGATGATGTTTCCGTCGGTCGGTCATACTCCTATAGATGCAAGCATAGCAGGCAGGGGCTGCCGCGGAGCCCTTTATCCTCCCATACCTTAGCGGCATTAACATAATATCCGTTATCGGACATACCTAGTACGCCGTGTCCCGTCCGCCGCTTACAGCCAGGACCACCTTGGGCTGAAAGAGCGTCCCCGCTACCCTGCTGGCGATGGCGATCAGCTCCGCCTGGCCGTGGAAGACCTTCACCAGCCGCGCCTTCGACATCTCCGGCAGGTTGACTGCTGCCCCGTGGCAGATCCTGGCGAGGGCCTCCTCGGTCGCCGTCACCGCCGGCAGCTCCGGCAAGAGCTTGCGGGGATGAACCCAGATTTGCTCCAGCGTCCCCGCGGCCACCGCTTCCTGCACCTGCTCCAGGGTGCGGGCCTCCTCCAGGCCGAACTCGGCCACGCGCGTGCGCCGCAGGGCCGAAAGATGGGCACCCACCCCCAGAGCCTGCCCCAGGTCGTGGGCGACCGAGCGCAGGTAGGTTCCCGGAGCCACCCGGGCCCGAAAGCGCGCCCGGTCGCCGTCCCCTCCCAGGATCTCCAGCTCCCGGATCTCCACCTTCACCGGCTGCAGCGGGACCTCCTTCTTCTTGCGCGCCAGCTTGTAGGCGGGCACGCCGGCGATCTTCTTGGCCGAAAAGGGCGGCGGCATCTGCTCGATGGGGCCGAGGAACTTTGCGGCCGCCGCCCGCACCTCGTCCAGGCTCGGGCGCGCTTCCCGAATCGGGCCA